>NZ_CATWFF010000005.1 GCF_958350005.1 uncultured Megasphaera sp.
GGACGATGTAGTATAATAATGTATAATCTCATGTATACCAGAGGAACTATTGGTGATGAAACCGTTACTGACTACGTTAAATGCAAAATTTATTCAGTCTTCCCTGGCCCTGCGCTGTCTGTCGGCGGCGTGCCGCCATCAGCACGTACCGGTCTGCACGGCAGAGTATACGATTAATCAGCATCTGTACGACATATTGCGGCATATCATTTCGTCCGGCGCTGACGTGGTCGGCTTTTCCTGTTATATCTGGAATATAGCCATGACGTGTCGGCTCATGAATCTTATCAGGCAGGTCCGGCCAGATATCATCCTGTTTGTCGGCGGCCCGGAAGTGTCCTATACGGCCCGGGATATATTGCGCGAATACAGCTGCATCGATTATGTGCTTCAGGGAGAAGGCGAGGAAATGGTGCCGGCCTTTCTGCGTGCCCTGGCAGCCGGGGAGGATGTGCTTCAGATTCCTGGCGTACTGGGGCGGAACGGCGGGGAGATTGCCGGCAGCGAGCAGTTCCAGGAAATTGCCGACCTGGACAGCCTGCCCTTTCCCTATGAAGAACAGGACTTTTCCCGCCTGTCTCATCAGATTATCTATTATGAAAGTTCCCGGGGCTGTCCCTTTCACTGCCAGTACTGCCTGTCCGGCATGAACGACCATGTGCGGTTTCGCTCGGTTCCCCTGGTGCTTCAGGAGCTGGACCAGTTCGTCGCTGCCGGCGTCAAGCAGGTCAAGTTTGTGGACCGGACCTTTAACTGCAACCCCCGTCATCACCGGCCCTTGCTGGAATATATGATTCGTGTGAACAGGCCCATTAACTTTCATCTGGAAATTGAGCCGGGTATACTGCGCGATGACGATCTGGCCCTGCTGGCAAAGGCGCCAAAGGGCCGCATTCAGCTGGAAATGGGGATTCAGTCTACGTACGAGCCGACGCTGCGCGCCGTGCACCGCCATAACGACTGGCCGCGCATTACGTACCTGATGGAGCGCCTTCTGTCCTTTGGCAACATTCACCTCCATCTGGATCTGATCGTCGGTCTGCCTTATGAGGACTACGCCCATCTGCGCCGTTCCTTCCACGATATTTATGCCCTCCGTCCGCACAAACTGCAGATCGGCTTTCTCAAGCTCCTGAAGGGATCGGGCATTCGCCGGGATTTTGCAGAGCAGTACCGGTTTGACCCGGAAGGGCCTTACGAAGTGCTGGCTACGGCCTGGCTGCCTTACGAACAGGTCAGCTATATGAAGGTCTTTGAAGATGTCTTTGAACGGACCTATAATGCCGGGAAATTTTCCTATGTCCTGGCTTATGTGTCGCAGTTTTATGCCGACGATTATTTCCGTCTCTATGAGGCTCTGACTGATGAATGGCTCCGTCTGGGATATGACGGCCAGTCTCTGTCGGACGAACGGCTGTGCCGCTTTGTCTGGCATTGCTGTCAGACCGTCCTGTCTCTGACGGCGCCGCAGCAGCAGGTTGCAGCGGAACTGCTGGCTCTGGACATGGTGACAGTATTTCGCTTCCGCCTGGCTCCGGATTTTCTGGGCTGGCACGAAGCGCCGCGTGAAGAAACAGACGGTATGTTTCGCAATGAAGACTGGCTGCGCCAGTATGTGCCAGGCTACCGGTTTACGAGCTGGCGGGACATCAAGATGCGCTGCCGCATCTGGGAGGTCACGAGGGATACGCTGGCTGAACTGAAACGGTATGTGTCGGTCCCGGACGGCCCGGTGTATGTGCTGGCAGAAAAGCGGGACGGCTGCGTCGTCTGGCAGGCCGTTCCCAAAATGGATAAAGGACAGGGTGAGTCATGAACGAACGATATAATATATATTCTGCCTATTTAAAACAGACCTATGGGGAAAAGGTGTATAAGCTGCCTGTCAGCATTCCCGATACCTGTCCCAACCGGGACGGCACGCTGGGAACCAGGGGGTGCGCCTTCTGCGGTTCCATTGGCGCAGGCTATGAAAACCTGCCGGCCACCATGACCGTAAGCCAGCAGATTGCCGCCAATATTGCCCATATTCAGCCAAAATACAAGGCCCGTAAATTTATTGCTTATTTTCAGAATTTCACCAATACCTATCTTTCGCCTGACGCATTTCACCAGTACCTGATCGAAGCGTGTCAGCCCGACATTGTCGGCCTGGCTATTGCCACCCGGCCGGACTGCATCAATGAAACGTATCTGAATATTCTTGCCGATGTAAAAGAGACATACGGCGTAGATATTCTGGTGGAATTTGGCCTGCAGACAGCCAATTATAAAACGCTGCTGAAAATCAACCGCGGTCATACCCTGGCAGAATACATTGACGCCATGATTCAGATTCAGGCCTATCCCTTCCGCACCTGTACCCACGTTATTCTCGATCTGCCCTGGGATACGATGGACGATACCATCGAAACGGCGAAGATTATTTCCGCCTTTCCATCGGCTCATGAAATCAAGCTTCATTCGCTGTATATCATTAAAAATACAGTTATGGCCGAGTGGTACCGCAAGGGAGAGATTACGCTGGTTACGGCGGAAGAGTATGTACGGCGCGCCGTGGCCTTTATCGAATATACCCGGCCGGATATGGTATTTCAGCGGCTTATCGGACGGGCGCCCAAAGAGGCGACAGACGTTGCCAACTGGGGCATGGGCTGGTGGCGCGTCCGCGACATGATCGATGCGGAACTGCTGCGGCAGGATACGCGGCAGGGACAGAAGTGCCAGTACCTGCACGGCAAAGCTGTGCGAAAATTTATGGAATAGTTCATATACCTACAGGAGGAGAGCTAACAGCGCCTATGGAAAAACGATTTACCTTTGCGGACTTGTCAGAAGCGCAGGCCGTGTTGGGAATGAAGGATGAATTTTTAAAGATTTTGCAGAAAGAATTTCCGGCATGCCGCATTGCTGCCCGGGGAAATGAAGTGATCATTCTCGGCGAGGAACCGGATCTGTCCATGGTGGCAGCCGTATTTGATGTGCTGCGGTATCTGTACCGGGAAAATACGTACATGACGAATCAGCACGTGCGGTACTCTGCTTCCATGATCCGCCAGGGCAAGGAAGAGGAGCTGCGCCGGATCTACGGCGATACGGTCAGCATTTCGGCCCGGGGCCGGCTCATTAAGCCGAAGACGGCCGGACAGAAACAGTATGTCGATTCGATTCGCAAAAATCTGGTCACCTTCGGCATCGGTCCGGCCGGTACGGGCAAGACCTATCTGGCCGTTGCCCTGGCTGCATACTACCTGAAAAACAGGGAAGTAGAGCGGATCATTCTGACCCGGCCAGCTGTGGAAGCCGGCGAAAAGCTGGGCTTTCTGCCGGGAGATCTGCAGGAAAAAATCGATCCCTACCTGCGGCCCCTGTACGATGCCCTGGCCGATATGTTTGGCTACGACCAGTTCCAGAAACTGGTTTCCCGCAATATTATTGAAGTAGCTCCGCTGGCCTATATGCGCGGCCGCACGCTGGAAGAATCGTTTATTATCCTCGATGAAGCGCAGAATACGACGCGGGAACAGATGAAGATGTTTCTGACCCGCATGGGCAACCATTCCCGCGTCGTCGTCAACGGCGATGCGACCCAGATCGATCTGGGCGACAGCCGCATGTCGGGACTGACGGAAGCGCAGCGGGTGCTGCAGAACGTATCAGGCATCGGCATGGTCCATTTTACGGATGAAGATGTGGTCCGCCACGATATGGTAGGACGGATTATCCGGGCATATGAACGGTTTTACCGACATGAATAGAAAGGCAGATGACCAAGCATGAATATTAATATTAACTATGAAGACCCTTCATTTCAGCAGGATTCGTATGAACAGGTAATTGACAGGGTGTGCCAGGAAGCGGCCCTGGTGTATGGCCTGGGACCGAATGCGGAAATCAGCATTCTCCTGTGCCATAACGACTATATCCATCAGCTGAACAAGACGTACCGGAACATAGACCGGCCCACAGATGTCCTGTCCTTTGCCCTCAATGAAGGGGAAGAAGACGGATATGACGGCCCTGATGCAGCGCTGCTGGGCGATATCGTCATTTCCCTGGAAAAAGTACAGGAACAGGCCGAAGAGTACGGCCATCCCTTTGAACGGGAACTGGCCTATCTGACCATTCACGGCATGCTGCACATTCTGGGCTACGACCATATGGAACCGGATGACAAGGCGGAAATGCGCCGGGAAGAAGAATTTATTCTGCACCGCCTGGGCTACGTGCGGCAGGGAGAAGAACTGTGATTGCCGATACGGTCTGCCGCCGTCTGATAGCAGCTGCCCGCCGCGCCCAGACGCAGGCCTATGCGCCGTACTCGAAGTTTACCGTCGGCGCAGCAGCATTGGGGGCTGACGGCATCGTATACACAGGCTGCAATGTGGAAAACAGTTCCTATGGTCTGTCGTGCTGTGCCGAACGAAATGCCGTCTTTCACGCCGTAAGCTGCGGCTGCCGGAAGTTTGCCGCCATAGCCGTCGTCGGTGACGGACCGGACCCCATTACGCCCTGTGGAGCCTGCCGGCAGGTGCTGGCAGAGTTTGCCGTTCCTGCTGTTATCCTGGCCGGAGCCGATGATTCGTATACGGTCATGACCATGGAAGAACTGCTGCCGCAGGCCTTTCAGTTTACTGTGGAAAAGTAAAGGAGCATGTATGGAAGAAACTACGTTTAAATCGGGATTTGTTGCCGTTGTCGGCAGGCCGAATGTGGGCAAGTCGACGCTGATTAATCATATTATCCGGCAGAAAGTATCTATCGTATCGGACAAGGCACAGACGACGCGCAACCGGATTCTGTGCATTCATACAGACGATGCCTGCCAGATTATCTTTCTCGACACGCCGGGGATTCACAAGCCCAAGCACAAGCTGGGCCAGTTCATGGATGATGCGGCCTATCAGTCCCTCCGCGATATTGACGCCGTGTTGTTCCTCATATCGGGGAATGAAAAGAAAGGGCCTGGCGACCTCTTTGTCCTGGACAAACTGAAAGACGTAAAAGTGCCGGTCTTTCTGATTATCAATAAAGTCGATGTCATGACGAAAGAGGAAATTCTGCATAAAATCACGGAATACAGTACGTTGTACCCCTTTGCGCAGGTCATTCCCGTGTCGGCTCTGACTGGCGACAACGTGGACGCTGTCCTGGAAGAGCTGCAGAAGCTCCTGCCTGAAGGGCCCAAGTATTTCCCGGACGATATGATTACCGATCAGCCGGAACGGCTGCTGGTTGCTGAAATTGTGCGGGAAAAATGCATTCGCAATACCCGCGATGAAGTGCCTCATGCCATTGCGGCCTATGTGGAAGAAATGAAGCCCCGCGGCAAAGACACGGTGTATATCCGCCTTACAGTCTATGTGGAACGGGAGTCACAGAAGCGCATTGTTATCGGCAAAAACGGCGCTGTCCTCAAAACCATAGGGGCCCAGGCCCGGCAGGAAATTGAAAATCTGCTGGGATCCAAGGTGTTTCTGGATATTTGGGTGAAAGTCAAGGCGGACTGGCGCAATAAAGCCGGCGCGCTGAATGAATTTGGTTATACGAAAGAATAGGAGAGATGACTTATTGAACTGCAAATTGTAGCACAGTGCCTGGTTATATTTATTGTCTGCGTAGCCTGCAGTGCTGTGTGTGTAATCGGTAAATTTGCCTTTGCCCAGATGCGGCGGGAATATATAGAAGAACTCATAGAAAACGGCGATACGAAGGCATCACTGCTGCTGAAACTGTACGATCACCCCAATGTGTTCCTGGGGGCGGCACAGCTGGGGATTGCCGTTTCCGGGATTCTTGCCGGGGCGACTGTCTATTATGGGCTGTCCAGCGTGTACGATCCCTTTGTGAATGCTGTTGACCGGCCCTGGATCGTCTGGATCGTCTACTGTGTCGTATGTGTTCTCCTGTGCCTGCTGCTTTGGGTATTCGGCGAGCTCGTTCCCAAATCCATTGGTCTCCAGTGTGCGGAAAAGAGCCTGAAAGATGTGCGGCCTATTATTCAGGCGGGCAGCCGGATTCTGTATCCGGTCATTGCTCTGGGAAATGCCCTGGGCGAAGCCTTCTTCCGGGGAAAGCGCCTGGACGTGACCAATGAAATCGATATGGCCCACTCGGAAGATGAAATACGCATGCTCGTTACAGCCAGCCATAAAGAAGGAAAAATCGACCAGGTCGAAAGCGAGCTCATTGGCAATGTCTTTGACTTTGCCGACCGGCTGGCCAAGGAAATCATGATTCCCCGGCAGGATATTGTCTGTCTCTATGTGGAAGATACGATTGCCCAGCATCTGAAGACGATCCGTCAGTCCCGCCATACGCGGTATCCCTTATGCGAAGAAGATAAGGACCATGTGCTGGGACTGGTTCATATTAAGGATATGATGGATATATACCTGAACAAACAGGGCAATCTCCGGCAGATCAAGCGGCCTATCCTCATGATTCCCGAAATCATGCCGGCATCAAAGCTGCTGCAGCTCATGCGGTCGCGGCGGACCTATCTGGCCATGGTTGTCGACGAATACGGCAGTACCGTCGGCCTCATCGGGCTGGAAGATATTCTGGAAGAGCTGGTCGGCAATATTCGCAATGAACATTCTTCGGAAAAAGAAAAGATTCTGCCCCTGCCTGGCGGCGCCTATGAGTTTGCCGGAACGGTGCTTCTGGAAGATGTGGAAGACCTGCTCCATATTCCTGTAGAAGAAGACGTCGATACCGATACGATTGGCGGCTATGTTTTCAATCAGCTGGGCCATACGCCGGCGGTACAGGAATCGGTTACTATTGGCAATTACCGCTTTACGGTCCTGGAAATGCAGCAGTTCCGCATTGCCCGCGTCAAGGCCGAAGCCATTGCGCCTGCTGCGCCGGAAACAAAGGCACTGGCCGTTGCTGCCGAAGAAAAGCATGGCAGCTGATTTTCGCAGCCAAAAGCCGGCGCAGCGCTATGACGGCATTATCCTGCAGGTGAAGAAACAGGGGATGCAGCGCATTCTGTCCGTCTTTACCCGCCAGGATGGCCTTTGCTGGGCCAGTCTGCCCAGACGGGGACGGAGCCGGCAGGGCTTTGGCGCCTGTATGGCTCTGAGCCGCCTGACCTTTGATGCCGTCATGCAGGGCGATATGCTGGCACTGCGGGAATACGACATTGTCAGCAATCCGGGCATGGCCGACCTTACGTGGGACCGGTATGTGTATTCCCAGATCTTTGTGGAAATGGTGCATCTCCTGTTTCCCCAGCACCAGCGTGATGACGGGGCCTATGGCTTGCTGTGCCGGTATTGTCAGGAAATTTCCCGGAAAAATGCGCGGGTCCTGACGATCATTGCCGGCTGGCAGCTCGTCAGTCTGGCCGGGTTCTGCCCCGATGCGGCGTCCGTTCCGGTATACACCCTGGCTGTCCGAGACAAACGACGGCTTTACTATGTCGGCGATGTGCTGCCTGCAGAAGGGGAACTGTTTCCGGTACCGCCGTCGGTGCGGCAGCTGTGGCAGACCTTCCTGTCCTATGCGTGGGGGACGGAACAGACTCTCCGGCTTCCTGCCAGAGGACTGGCGTTTCTGGAAGAGCTGCTGTACAGCTATGTTGAACAGTGCAGTGACCGTCCTATGCGAAGTTTGGTTATTTTATAAAGGAGTCTTATGGTTCAGCGTATGACCTCGGGAAGTCCGATTCGCCTGATCCTGGCGTTTACGGTTCCCCTGCTGCTGGGAAATGTATTTCAGCAGCTCTATAATATTGCCGATATTATTATTGTCGGCCGGACGATTGGCGTCCATGCCCTGGCGGCAGTCGGTGCGGCAGCACCCCTGTTCATGGCCCTGCTGGGACTGACTATTGGCCTGGCATCCGGTTTTTCCGTTGTCACGGGCCAGCGGTTTGGTGCCGGCGATGAAGACGGCGTTCGCCGCTCCGTTGCCACGTCGGCCATGCTGGCCTTCGGCATTACTGTCGTAATGACGGCAGTCGTCGTCGGCTCCATGCCGGTCATTCTGGAGCTCATGAACATTTCTGCCGAACTCTATGCCGATTCGTATCACTATATTATCATCATTGCCTATGGCATTGCCGCCATGATGATGTACAATCTGCTGGCCTGTATCTGCCGGGCCCTGGGGGACAGCCGGACGCCCCTGTATTTCCTGATGGTGTCGTCTCTGCTCAATATCGCCCTGGCGCTCCTGTTTATTACGCAGTTTGGCTGGGGCGTGCCCGGGTCGGCGGTGGCCCTGGTCATTGCCCAGGGCGTATCGGCCCTGCTGTGCCTGCTGTACATGCGCCGGCGCTTTCCCATGCTGCGCCTGCGGCGCTGTGACTGGACGGTGGATCTGGCTTTTGCCTGGCAGCATCTTCGCCTGGGCCTGCCTATGGCCATGCAGTTTACCATCATATCTCTGGGGATTCTGGTCATTCAGTCTGTGTGCAACACCTTCGGGCCGGAAACGATTGCCGGCTTCGTATCGGCTACGCGGATTGAACAGCTGGCGCTGCAGCCCATGATTTCCTTTGGCATCGCCATGGCCGTGTATTCGGCGCAGAACTATGGGGCCCGGAACTACAGGCGCATCCGCCAGGGCGTGCGGCAGTGTTCCCTCGTGTCTCTGGCCTTCTGTATGCTGGCCATGGCAGCCATGCTGGGGTATGGCCGTGAACTTATTTCCCTGTTTACAGAAGAACAGGACGCCCTGCTGCTGGATCAGGCCACGTTGTACCTGAAGACGTCTGTGCCGTTTTATCTGTTCCTGGGCCAGATCTTCGTGTACCGCAATGCCCTGCAGGGCATGGGTATTTCCAGCGTGCCTCTGATCAGCAGTATTATTGAACTGGCTGTCCGCGGCATATCAGCCTTTGTTCTGGCCCGTATGTGGGGCTTTTTCGGTATCTGCTGCGCCAGCCCCCTGTGCTGGGTCGCTGCCTGTCTGTTTACAGGGGGAGCTTATTTTTATGTACAGTACACGATGAAGCGGGTACATGGCCGGGAGAGCTGTCTCCAGGAAGGATAAACCTATGGGAAACGTCATTGCAGTTATCTGGGATTTTGATAAGACCCTCATTAGCGGGTATATGCAGGAACCTATTTTTGAAGCCTATGGCGTAGACGGCGAGGCTTTCTGGAAGGAAGTGGACAGCCTGCCTGCCATGTACAGCAAACGCCATATTCAATCGCGATCCGATTTATCTGAATGTCTTTCTGCGGTATACGCGGCAGGGCATTTTCAAAGGGCTGAATAACGAACGGCTGCGGGAATTTGGCCAGGAGCAGCATTTTTATCCGGGCGTGCCGGAAATTTTCCAGAACGTCCGGGACCAGATTGAACAGGAACCGAAATACAGTGAATATAATATTAAAGTAGAGCATTACATTGTCAGCACAGGCCTGCGCAAGGTCATTGAAGGATCGGCAGTGGCCCCCTATGTAGACGGCATCTGGGGCTGTGACTTTATTGAAGACGAGTGTGACGGCCAGACCGTGATTACGGAACTGGGATATACGCTGGATAATACGACGAAGACGAGGGCCCTTTTTGAAATCAGCAAGGGTGTGCCTAAAAACGGCAATATTGATGTCAATGCCAAAATGCCTCAGGAGCTGCGGCGCGTCCGTTTTGAAAACATGATTTATATTGCCGACGGGCCCAGCGATATTCCCGCTTTTTCTGTAGTGAACCGCTTCGGCGGTGCTACCTTCGCCATTTATCCGCCTGGCGACACGGCGGCCTTTCAGCAGGTTGAAACGCTGCGCCGCGACGGCCGGGTCAATATGTATGCCGAAGCGGATTATCGGGAAGGCACGACGGCGTACATGTGGATTACCAATAAGGTCCAGGCCTTTGCCGACCGGATCTATACCCGGGAAAAACAGCGCATTGACGCTGCCGTTTCCCAGGTACCGAAACATTTGACCTGACAGACCGTAAAAGAGCAGATACTGATACAGAGCTATTCTCTGCGGCAGTATCTGCTCTTTTTATTTCATTTCTCTTGACTACCGATACCCCTATATGTATAATAAACACATCACATATACCTATAGGGGTATTGGTAAAATAAAAAGGAGATGGTCAGTATGGAATGGATTCTGTGTGGTATTGGTATAGTGATGGTACTATGTGGATTGTATTATACGGCCCAGGAAAAAGAGGATGTGCGGGTACGGAAATTTTATATGATCTTGTCCCTGGCAGGCCTTGTTATGGCAGCAGGCAGCGCCTACTCGCTGATATAGGAGATACTATGGTAGAATATATTGAAAAAATCATGGAAGCCGGTGGAGTAAAAAAGGATATTGCCTTCCTGATTCTGTCTGGTATTGCACTGGTTATCAGTATTTTTATGCCTCACCTTCTTCCGTTTGATGCGGCCTGGATTGCCATTGTATTATGCGGCATTCCTATTGTCATTGAGGCTTTGATTGGCCTGATTGCGCGCTTTGATATTAAGGCAGACGTACTCGTATCCATGGCTCTCATCGCCTCCATTGTCATTGGCGAAGATTTTGCCGCCGGCGAAGTAGCCTTTATTATGCAGCTCGGTGCATTACTGGAAGATGTAACCGTAGCTAAAGCCAGAGCAGGCATTGAAAAGCTCGTTCATTTGACGCCGCAGACGGCGCGAGTCCTTCATGGCGAAGACGAACAGGTCATCCCTGCCGATCAGGTCGCTGTAGGCGATCGGATTCACGTCCTCCCAGGAGAAACGATTCCTGTTGACGGCATCATTCTTTCCGGGCAGACTTCTGTCAACCAGGCCGTCATGACCGGCGAATCCCTGCCGGTAGATAAAAAGGCCGGTGACAGCGTATCGAGCGGTACAGTGAATCAGTTCGGCGCCTTTATCATGAAAGCCGTCAAAGTCGGCGAAGACAGCTCTATTCAGCGCATGATCCGCCTCATCCAGTCGGCTGATGCAGGCAAGGCGAAAATCGTCGGCCTTGCCGATCGCTGGGCGACATGGATTGTAGTTGCCGCCTTGTCGACAGCCGTTGTTACGTGGCTGCTGACTGGTGAAATCATTCGCTCTGTAACGGTTCTCGTCGTATTCTGCCCGTGTGCCCTCGTCCTCGCCACGCCGACGGCGATTATGGCCGCCATTGGCAATGTGACGAAATACGGCTTTCTCGTCCGCGAAGGGGATGCCCTGGAACGGCTGGCCAGTGTGACGAAAATCGCCTTTGATAAGACGGAAACTCTGACCTATGGCAAACCGCAGGTTACGGCCGTCTGCCCTGATGCGGACTGGATAGATGAAAAGACCTTGTTTACCTATGCAGCAGCGGCCGAACGGTCGTCAGAACATCCTCTGGGCAAAGCCGTTGCAGCCGGATTTTCTAAGACCTATCAGGAAGTACCGCCAGCCAGTGAAGAAGGGTCCTTTGAACTGTTCGTCGGTGCCGGCGTGACGGCCTGCGCAGAAGGAAAACACGTAGGTGCCGGCAATGAAGAACTCATGAAACGTCTCCATGTCGCCATTCCCGCTTCGGCAGCCCGGCAGGTACAGACATATATCGATCAGGGCTGCACAGTCATCTATATTTCCATTGACTGCCGTTTTGCCGGATTCCTGGCCCTGTCTGACACGGTACGCAGTGAAGCAGCGGCCATGATTCAGCGTCTGCAGGCATTGGGCGTTGAGCCCGTTCTGCTGACAGGAGATCATGAAAACGCAGCCCGTACGATTGCTTCCCAGCTGGGCATTGCCGATGTACATGCGTCATGCCTGCCGGAAGACAAACTGCGCTGGATACAGACGTATCAGCAGCAAAATCAGAAGGTCTGCATGATTGGCGACGGCATTAATGATGCGCCGGCTCTGAAAATTGCCGATGCCGGTATTGCCATGGGCGGCGTCGGCAGCGATATTGCTGTCGATGCGGCTGATCTGGTGCTGGTTGACGATCAGGTGCGGGAACTGCCTCACTTACTGGCCCTGTCCAAGCGGATGATGGTGACGATTCGGAGAAATCTCATCTTTTCCATGACTCTGAATTTTATTGCCGTTGCCCTGGCTGTACTGGGTATTTTGCATCCCGTCCTTGGTGCGCTGGTACATAATGCCGGCTCGTTCCTGGTTATTGTCAATTCAGCGCTGCTGCTGAAATGGAAATTGTAGGAAACACACGGGATTCTGCAGAAAAAGACGGATAAAACAGATGATTTTCCTCAGCCCCTGTAGTATAATAAAAATTATATATACTATTGCATGTTGTAAAGCTGGGCCATTACATGGATACGCAGCTTGACATATACTATGAAAGGTGACGGAATCTATGATCTTGTCTGGCAAGGAAATCGTAAAGCATCTGGGCCGGGAAATTGTAATTGAACCATTTCATCCGGAACGGGTCAATCCTAACAGTTATAATCTGTCTTTATACCATCAGCTCATGGTCTATGACCATCATGAACTGGACATGGCCAAACCGAACACGGCATCGGTCATTGAAATCCCGGAAGAAGGATTTGTCCTGCAGCCAAACCGCCTGTATCTGGGGCGGACCAATGAGTATACGAAGACAGACGGCTACATTCCCATGCTGGAAGGGCGGTCGTCCGTTGGCCGTCTGGGCGTGTTTATTCACGTTACGGCCGGGTTCGGCGACGTAGGCTTTGCCGGATACTGGACGCTGGAAATTTTCTGTGTCCAGCCCATCCGCATTTACCGGGATGTGGAAATCTGCCAGATCTATTATCATGATATTGATGGGGAATACGATACGTATCAGCACGGCAAATACCAGAACAATACGGGAATTCAGCCAAGCATGCTGTGGAAGGACTTTCAGAAAAAATGAAAACCATGAAGATGACAGATATAGAAGGCGTTCATATGGGCAATGCCCAGGATACAGTCGGAGGAACAGGGTGTACGGTCCTACTGTTTCCCGACGGCGCTCCCTGCGGCAGCGATGTCCGCGGCGGCGGTCCGGCCAGCAGGGAGTCGGAGCTGCTTCAGCCGACAGCCGCGGCGGAGGTCATTCATGCCATTCTCCTCAGCGGCGGCAGTGCCTTTGGACTGGATGCGGCCGGCGGTGTCATGCAGTACCTGTCGGAACGGAATATCGGCTTTCCCACGCCTGTCTGCCGCGTGCCCCTGGTCGTGGCTTCCTGTATTTTCGACCTGGCCTGCGGTGCCAATGTGCATCCTGACCGGGCCATGGGATATGCTGCCTGTAAGGCTGCAGCCTGCAATGACGTGCAGGAAGGAAACTATGGCGCCGGTACAGGCGCGACGGTAGGCAAGCTGTGCGGCGATGCTTACATGATGAAGTCCGGCCTTGGCATGTATGCCGTCCAGGCAGGGGCGCTTCAGGTCGGCGCCGTCGTTGCCGTCAATGCTGTCGGCGACGTCCTGGATGAGAAGAACCAGATTCTGGCCGGCATGCTGCGTCCCGATGGGCAGGGATTTGCCCATACGCGCCGCGTCATGCTGGAAGGGAGCCAGCAGGAAACGCTGTTTTCCGGTCCTCTGGGCGGCGGGACGACGAATACGACTATTGCCGCTGTTGTCACCAACGGCGCCTTTGATAAGACGCGTCTGAAAAAGATTGCCGCCATGGCCGGCAACGGCATGGTCCGCACCATTTGCCCGGTCAATACGACGGCCGATGGCGATACGGTATATGCTGTCAGTACTGGCACCGTCCCTGCAGATGTCAGTACAGCCGGCACGATTGCGGCGTATGTGCTGGAACAGGCTGTCCGGCGGGCCGTGCTGACGGCAGCTCCGGCGTATGGACTGCCGTCGGTCCAGTCCCTGCCCTGGATGTCCTGATATATGTTACATCCCCCTGGTATCAGCGCTTTACCCGTCTGATACGAGGGGGATGTTGTGTATTTCCCTGGAAATCTGCCGCACTCTGCCGTGCGTTTTCTCGGCAGGACTGGCGGAGGGGAAATTTAATGTTCTTCCCATGTCTGTTTCAGCAAATTTTAATCTCTGCCTGTCATACTGAATGCAGAAAACGATGCGGTGTAACCAGTGCGACAGGAGGGAACGGCATGACAGAGAGCATGACTATAGACAGGCTGCGGCAGCAGGGGTATGCCTATTATGAAGGATATCTGTCCTTTTTTAATCACAAGAAACGGCAGAAACGGCGGTCTGCTGCAAAAAGCCTCACCAAAGGAGACTATGAAAAACGGGCGCTTCAGTGCTGGGAAAAGGTACTGCAGCACGAACGGCGCCCGGAAGATATTCTGTTATATGCCCGGATTCAGCATGCGCGAATGGGCGGCAGCACTCGTCCCCGCGATCTGACCTGGGAACAGCTGTATGGGTGGTATGATGAAGCGGTAGCGCTCTGGGACCGGCACGGGCGGCAGGGACAGGAAAAGGAATATATGCAGGCCTGCTGCGGCCTGTGCCGCTGTGGTCTGGCTACCTATGCCGCGTCTTCAGCCCTTGCCAGTGAAGCAAGTCTCCTCTTTCACCCTAAGTCTGCCGTGTTTGGCGATGCTGCCAGCCGCCGCCGCTGGCAGCGAATGCGGCAGTGCATGGAACAGGTGCAGGCTCTGGAAAACCTGCCTGTAACCCTTGCTGAAGGCCAGGCCGTTCCGGACCGGCGCCGTTTTCTGTACAGCGGCGATGTCTATTTCCTGTTGGGACAGGTGTATGACTGCGGCGCTCGCCTGGCCCTGACCGGACAGGTAAGGAAGACGCTGCAGCTGGCTGAACGATACTACCGGTTTGCCTGTGAAATTGACTGGCAGCGCCGCCGGAGAAAGGCCGGCGTATCGGGCTTTTCCTATATGTATGGCGCCCTGCTGTCGCTGTACCTGTATGTTCGCCGGGAAGATGCCTTTTACCGGACCTGGGACCGCTATCATGGCGTTGTAGACTTTTCGCCGGCCTTTCGTACGCTGTGGCAGACGCGCTGGCTTATTGTAAAAGGCGAATATGACGCAGCTGAACGGGGACTGCAGCTGCAGGAGGGAACGGCCGAGTTTCCGGAGCGGCGCATTCAGGCTCTGAGGCAGCTTATTTCCCGTCTGCGCCGGCGTCAGTAGCAGCATGTTCTTTCTGACACCAGTTTTTCGGCTCTACCATATACGTCGTCTGCCCTTCGAAGATGACGAATCCCGGTGCGGCATGGGCCGGCTTTTTTACCCGGCGGACGAGGGTGCAGTCTACTTCGGCTTTGGAACTGTTCCGGCTTTTGCTGTAATAGGCGGCCAGCTGGGCAGCTTTGAGTATCTGTGCTTCTGTCGGCTTCTGGTTGTGACAGGCCAGAATGACATGGGACCCTGGCTGATTCTTGATGTGAAACCACAAATCGTAGGGATGCGCTTTTTTGGTAGTCAAATAGTCATTTTGCCGGTTGTTGCGGCCAACCCAGACAGGAATGCCGTCATCGTCGACAGTCAGGATGTGCTGGGCCGAATCTTTTTTCAGCTTGTCTCTGCCGCTGGCCGGCAGGAGGCGCATCTGCTTCATTTCTGCTTTAATATCGGCAATTTCATCTTTGCTGGCTGTGTTTTCCAGGGCATATTCCAGGGACAGGAGGTAGTTCAGGTGGGACTGGTTTTCTTCCTGCAGTTCTGCCGATTTCTGCTTGCGGTTTCGCAGTTTGGTGTACCGTTTGTAGTAGCGGTTGGCATTGTCCGTCATGGAATAGGCCGGGTCCAGGGGAATGGTAATCGGTTCCTGCTGTTCTGACAGCAAGTTGGCTACAGTCAGGGATTTTTCGTGATCATGTTTTTCATAGGCATAAATCATGAGCAAATCGCCGTATAGCTTATAGGTGTCCATTTTGGCTGTTTCTTTGAGTTCCGCCTGGACACGCTTGATTTTCCGCTTCTGCTTTTCGATCAATTTGGCCACTTTTTTCTGCATCTGTTCCTGCTCGCCGTTGAGGCTGCGGTGCGTGGACTGAAAGGCATCGAGATAGTCTTCAATGCAGGCCGTGTGGCGGCGGGGATAGGCGTCGAGGCTCTGCAGTTCCAGGGGGAAGATGATTTCCTTGCCCTTTACGGTGTAAATATAGGCGCCTGACAGGTGCTGCAGCTGTTTTCCCAGGGCCTCAACGGCCCGGCACCAGGTGAACTGATCGGCCGGAGACAGCTGGCCGACTGGTTTTTTGATATCCAGGCCCGTGCGCCAGGCCAGCTCGTTGAGCACGACTGTGCTCATGCCGTTGAAGCGCTTCAGCATCCACTTGTCCAGGGGTTCTTCCGTTCCGGGCAGCATCATGTCCGTTAATTCGGCAGCAGAAAAATCGAAAGGGTCCATACGCTGGAAATTAGGCGGAAAGTCGTACGGTTCTTTCGGAGCAATGGTGCGCAGGGCCTGTTTGTCTTTGCGTGTTTTTATGAGGGCTTCGATGATAATGCCGTTTTCCGTGAAAATGACGTTGCTGTATTTTCCCATGAGTTCGACGTGAATTTTCCGGGTTGCCAGCCGCCCTGATATATCCAGGACGTCGACGGAAATTTCCACGAGCCGGTCCAGATGAAGCTGCTCAATCGAGGCAATGCGCCCGTTTTCAAAATATTTCCGCAGAAACATGCACAGCCCTGTAGGCACATCTGTAGTCGGCGGCATGGTCCTGGCAATATACAGGCGCGGCGAGTCATCCAGGGTAATAATCAGGTGATGAATGCCTGTATCGTTGAAAATGCGGAAATAAAGGGAGCGAATATCGAGCTGGTAAATCTTGGAAATCTGCCCGCCCTTTAAGATTTCTTTTAATTCATTCGTAATGCTATGTAAGGTAATTCCATCAAGGTTCATAGTCTGTCTCCTGCGCTTTCTTGAAAAAGTATCTTAATCATATCATAGAATCCGTTTTTTTGCCAAAATCAAGTAGACCAACCCGACAATTTACGCTATACTAATACGTTAGAAGAAGCGATAAAGGAGGGTGTTCCATTGCGCAGTATGACTGGATTCGGCGCTGGCCGGTATCAGGATGAACGCCTCAGTGTCTCCGTGGAGATGCGGGCCGTAAATCAGCGTTTTCTGGAATTGAACATACGTATGCCCCATGCCTATCTGGCTCTGGAAGATCGGCTGCGGCAGACTATTAAGCAGACTGTGCGCCGCGGCAAGGTAGACGTGTTTGTAACCGTACAGGATCTGGCGCCGCAGGCTCCGCAGGTGCGGATTGACTATGCGTCTCTGGAAGCGTGCCGGCAGGCATTGAATGAAGCCGGAAAGCGGCTGTTTGACGGGGAAAAGGCAACGCTGGCCACGATTATGGAGCTGACCAAGGACTGGTTCGTTCAGGAACCACCTCAGATTGATGCCGATACGGCGTGGCCCGTATTTCAGCAGGCCCTGGCAGCGTCCCTGGAAGGGCTGACAGCCATGCGCAGCCGGGAAGGCGAGACGATTTGCCGCGACCTGCAGGCCCGTACGGCTGCGATGACGAAGCTTATCGATACCATTGCTTCGCGGAAGGAAGAAATTACGGCACAGTACCGGCAGCGCCTGGAAAAGAAAATACTGGCCCTGCTGCAGCCGGCACAGCAAATTCCCGATACAGAACGGCTTCTGCAGGAAACGGCCATTTATGCCGATAAAGTGGATTTTACAGAAGAAGTTGTACGTTTTCGCAGCCATGTGTTACAATTAAGTAGATTTTTGGAACAATCTGGAGAAGTAGGACGCAAACTGGATTTTCTCATTCAGGAAATGAACCGCGAAGTCAATACGATTGGCTCCAAAGCCGGCGATATGGATGTAACCGACTGCGTGCTGCAGCTGAAGAATGAACTCGAAAAAATCCGCGAACAGATTCAGAATATTGAATGATGGTGATGCCTGTGAATTTTACGTTGTTGAATATTGGCTTTGGCAACATGGCCATGGGTCAGAAAGTAGTGGCCATTATCAGTCCCGAGTCTGCGCCCATTAAGCGCATGATTCAGGAAGCACGGGAACGCAATACCCTCATCGATGCGACCTTTGGCCGCAAGACCCGGTCTGTTCTGGTCATGGACAACGGGCAGATCATTTTATCGGCACTGCAGGCAGAAACGATTGCTCACCGCATTGTGCAGGCCGGTGATACGGAAGATACGATGGAAGAATTGGAAGCAAAGGAGTAAAGCAAACTATGGCCGATTCAGGACTGCTCATCGTCGTTTCAGGCCCTTCCGGTGCAGGAAAGGGCACGATATGCGATGCACTGCGGAAACAATTTCCCAATATTCACTATTCCATTTCCATGACGACGCGGAAGCCCCGCCAGGGAGAAGTAGACGGCGTCAATTACTATTTTGCCAGTAAGGACAAGTTTGAATCGCTGCTGGAACAGGACGCCTTTCTGGAACATGCCAAAGTGTATGACCATTACTATGGCACGCCGAAAGACTATGTATACCGTCTTCTTGGCGAAGGCAAGCATGTCATGCTGGAAATTGACATTCAGGGAGCCATGCAGGTTAAGGAAAAATACCCGCAAGGCGTGTTTATCTACATTGTGCCGCCGAGCAAAGAGGTGCTGGAAAAACGGCTGCGCGGCCGCCATACCGATACGGATGACGTCATTGCCGGACGGCTGGCCAAAGCCAGGGCGGAACTGGACTGGATTGCCCAGTACGATTACGTCATCGTCAACGATGACCTGGACAAAGCCGTCCATGCGGCAGCATCCATATTGGAAGCAGAACAGTGCCGGGCAGCACGCAATACGCAGTGTATTGCCAATATTAAGAGTATGTATCAGTAGTAGCTGCATCTTGCAGGGAAGAATTGCAGATCAGGAGGAGAACAGGGTATGTTAATTAAACCGACGTTAGAATCATTGATGAAACGAGTAGACAGCAAGTATACGTTAGTTACGCTGGCCGCCAAACGGGCACGCGAACTGGTTGACGGCGATGCGCCGCTGGTTGAAGTCAAGACGACGCGGGTCGTTTCCATTGCCATGGAAGAAATTGACCAGGGAAAAATTACCTATGAAGCGCCGAAGGACGGAATCAAATAATACGGAGGCTGACGATGCTATTAGAAAAGAAGAATGTCGTTCTGGCAGTCAGCGGCGGGATTGCCGCGTTTAAGGCCGCGTCTGTAGCCAGTATGCTCCGCAAGCGCGGTGCCAGCGTAAAGTGCATCATGACGGAACATGCCACGCAGTTTATTACGCCTCTGACATTGCGGGAAATTTCCGGAAATCCCGTAGCTGTTTCCATGTTTGGCGATATTCCGGAATTTCAGGTCGAACATATTGCCCTGGCCAACTGGGCCGATGTATTCGTCATTGCGCCGGCTACGGCCAACGTACTGGGGAAGATTGCCGGCGGCATTGCTGATGACATGCTGACGACAGCCGTTATGGCCACGAAAGCGCCGGTCCTTCTGGCGCCGGCCATGAACAGCAATATGTATCTGAATCCCATTGTGCAGGATAATATGAAGAAGCTGACAGCCTACGGCTATGAACTCATCGAGCCGGATAAAGGCCACCTGGCCTGCGGAATCAATGGCATTGGCCGTCTGCCGGAGCCGGAAGATATTGTCGACTACATCGAACTGGCTGCCTGCCGGAGTGACGTGCTGAAAGGGAAGCGGGTCATCGTCACCGCCGGCGGTACGCGGGAACCGCTCGATCCTGTGCGCTTTATCGGCAACCGCTCCAGCGGCCGCATGGGCTTTGCCGTAGCCAAGGCTGCTGCTATGGCCGGTGCTGAGGTTATCCTCGTTGCCGGTACGACAGATCATCTGAAGACGCCGAAAGGCGACGTTCACCGCATTGATGTGGAAAGTACGAAGAACATGAAAGAAGCTGTTGATTCGTACTATGACAGCTGCGATCTGGTCATCAAGGCGGCGGCTGTAGCCGACTACCGCGCCGTCCATCCGGCAGAAAATAAGATCAAGAAGTCTGATGAAACCCTGGCCATTGATATGACAAAGAATCCCGATATTCTGTATGGCCTGGGCCAGCGCAAGAAGCATCAGATTCTCATCGGCTTTGCTGCGGAAACGACGCATGTCCTGGAATACGGGGCGGCAAAGCTGAAGAAAAAGAATCTGGACATGCTCGTTGCCAACGACGTCAGTGCCGAAGGCGCCGGGTTCCAGGGATCGACGAATATTGCCACCTTTCTGTATCCAGACGGATCGATGGAAAAACTGGAGAAAATGGGCAAAGACGAACTGGCCGGCCTGATTATTGAACGGGCAGCCGGTCTTCTGGCCAGGAGGAAATGAGCTGCTTCTTTTTGAATGAAAAAGTATTGCAATTTCGTGAAAGATACTATATAATAAGCAAGTAAATCAAATACAGTTCCATCAAGAGACGGCGGAGGGATTGGCCCTGTGATGCCGCAGCAACCTTCATTGATGAAAGGTGCTAATTCCAACAGCGTCAGGCTGGAAGATGGGTGAATGTGTACCCCTCTTTTTGCAAGAGGGGATTTTTTTTGAGGAGGATATACATGGTTAAAAATCGTGAATTCTTTACATCAGAATCGGTAACAGAAGGCCATCCTGATAAAATGGCCGATCAGATTTCTGACGGCATTTTGGATGCTATTCTGGCCAAAGATAAAAATGCCCGCGTTGCCTGCGAAACCCTGGTTACAACTGGCATGGTACACGTAGTCGGCGAAATTTCGACGACGTGCTACGTAGATATTCCGCATCTCGTCCGCGAAACGATTCGCGAAATCGGCTATACCCGTGCCAAGTACGGCTTCGACTGCGATACATGCGGCATCCTCGTATCCCTGGATGAACAGTCTCCGGATATTGCCATGGGCGTCGATGAAGCACAGGAACGGAAATCAGGCGAAACCGATGCGTTCGATACGATTGGCGCCGGCGATCAGGGCATGATGTTCGGCTATGCTACGAACGAAACAGATGACTACATGCCCCTGCCCATTTCCCTGGCTCACCGCCTGGCCCGCCGCCTGGCAAAAGTCCGCAAAGACGGAACCTTGTCCTACCTCCGTCCTGACGGCAAGACCCAGGTTACTGTAGAATATGAAGACGGCAAGCCTGTCCGCATTGATACGATTGTCATTTCCGCACAGCACAGCCCGGAAATTACGCGGGAACAGATCGAAAAGGACCTGCTGACCTACGTTATCAAGCCGGAACTGCCGGAAGGCCTGTTTGACGAAAATACGAAACTGTTTATCAATCCGACCGGACGGTTTGTCATTGGCGGTCCGCAGGGCGACTCCGGCCTGACAGGCCGCAAGATCATTGTCGACACCTACGGCGGCATGGCCCGTCACGGCGGCGGCGCATTCTCCGGCAAGGACCCCACAAAGGTAGACCGGTCTGCTGCCTATGCCGCACGGTATGTGGCTAAAAACATCGTAGCTGCCGGCCTTGCTGACAAATGCGAAATCCAGCTGGCCTATGCCATTGGTGTAGCACATCCTGTATCCATTCACGTTGAAACCTTTGGCACTGGAAAAGTAGAAAACAGCGTCATTGTCGATTTGATTCGCAAACATTTCGATCTTCGTCCGGCCGGCATTATTGACATGCTCGATCTGCAGCGCCCGATTTACAAGCAGACTGCTGCATATGGCCACTTTGGACGGAATGACCTGAATCTGCCGTGGGAACAGGTCGATAAAGCCGACGTTCTCCGCAAAGAAGCAGGAATCTAGTCCGGAAACGGTGAAATTACATACGCTATAACAGGAGGGGCTTGCTTCGTCAGGCCCCTCTTTTCGTTGCAGTACAGGTGAAGGGCATATGATTGCAGACGTTATTATTAATACGACAGCTAAGAGTTTACATCAGTGTTTTTCCTATATCGTACCGGATCATCTGGATGTCCGCATCGGCAGCCGCGTTGCCGTGCCCTTTGGCCCGCGCACGGCTGAAGGCATTGTCGTGGCCCTGTCGCCAGGCGACGGCAGCCAGCTGGGATTTGACGTCCGGCCTGTTTCAGCCGTGCTGACATGTCATGCAGGCTTTCAGGAAGAAATGATTGAAACAGCCCGCTGGATCAGCGAGTACTATCTGTGCACCATGGCCGATGCGCTGCGGCTGTTTATGGTGGAAAAGCAGGGACTGAAAAGGCAGTACTGGGCCGTGCCGGGAGAGCAGGCGGCGCCGGCAGGGTCAGAAGAGGCGGCAGCAGTGGACTGTGTCCGCCGTCTGGGCAGCATGGAGCGCAGCCGGTTGGTGCAGAAATTCGGCCAGTCTCTTGTAGAGCAGCTGGCAGCCCATGGATACATTCACTGGGAACAGCGGATGAAAAATGCCGTTGCCGACAAGCGGGAACGGTGGCTGGTCTTTCGCCATGATGACGATGCGAAACTGCTGGCCCGGCGGCCTCGTCAGGCGGCGCTGCTGCAGGCCCTGAAGGAAAAAGGCAGTGCGCCGGAAGCGGCCTTTGTTGCTCAGGGATTCAGCCGGGACCTCATGAGTCGCCTCTGTGCAACAGGCCTGGCCGCCATGGAGGAGCGCCTGGCCCGGACGAGCCAGCTCCTGCCGTCGCTGGAAAGCGGTCAGGCAGTGACGCTGACCGAGGAGCAGGAGCATGTGATTCAGCAGATCCAGGCCGATACAAAAGGGCGCACTTATGTCCTGCACGGCATTACGGGCAGCGGGAAGACCGAAGTGTACATGCAGCTGACGGCGCAGGTCCTGGCACAGGGAAAGCAGGTTATCGTCCTGGTTCCGGAAATTGCCCTGACCGGACAGATTGTCCGCCAGTTTATCCGCCGCTTCGGTGACCAGGTCGTGGTCATGCACAGTCAGCTGTCCAAGGGAGAACGCCGCAACAACGGCCTGCGCATGCTGTACGGCGAAAGCAGTATCTGCATTGGCGCCCGGTCGGCTGTCTTTACGGCAGCGCAGTCACTGGGGCTGATCATCGTCGATGAAGCCCATGACAGCTCGTATAAACAGGATGAAGCGCCGCGGTACCGGGCTGTCGATGTGGCCCGGCGGCGGGCAGCCTATTATGGCTGTCCCGTCATTCTGGGCAGTGCCACTCCGTCTGTCAGCGATTACTACCGGGCCATCCATGGCGAGTATGTGCTGCTGGAAATGACCCGCCGCGTCGGCAACCGACCTCTGCCGGACGTACAGGTTGTCGACATGCGGGAGGAACTGGCGCGGGGCAACTACCGCGTCGCTTCTGACGCCATGGTCGCGCTGATCAGCCAGGCGATGCAGGAAGGAAATCAGGCCATTGTCCTGCTGAACCGCCGCGGCTTTTCCACCTTTGTCATGTGCCGTAAGTGCGGGTATGTCGTCAAGTGCCACAAATGCGACGTCCCCATGGTCTATCATAAACAGGGCAGCTGCCTTCGCTGCCACTACTGCGGCGCCGAAGAGGAAATTCCGACAGTGTGCCCGTCGTGCGGCAGCAAGTATATCAAGTTTTTCGGAACAGGAACGGAAAAAGCGGAAGAACAACTTCGTGAGCTCTTTCCGAACAGCCGCATCATCCGCCTGGACCAGGATACGACGAGCCGCAAAAACAGCGGCGACCGGATTATTGAAAGCTTTCGGCGCCATGACTACGATATCCTTCTGGGGACACAGATGGTGGCCAAGGGCCACGATTTTCCCGCTGTCAGTGCCGTAGCCATTCTGTCGGCAGACAGTCTGCTCAATCTGCCTGCCTACTGGGCGGGAGAACGGACGTTTCAGCTCCTGACCCAGGCTGCCGGCCGGGCCGGACGGGGTGATACGCCAGGGCAGGTCGTCATGCAGACCTATGCGCCGGACCATTATGTCATTCAATGTGCACAGCGCCAGGATTACCGGGCCTTTTACGATCAGGAAATTCAATTCCGCCAGGCCTTTCTGTATCCGCCCTTTCATTATCTGCTGAAAATCCTCGTCACCGGCGAAGACGAACAGGCTCTGTGGCAGAAGGGCAATGACCTGGCTCAGCGGCTGCGCCAGTGGGTGCAGCAGACTGGTTCAGCTGTGGAAATTGTCGGCCCTTACGCAGACATTATTGCCAGAATCCGGGGGAAATACCGCCTGGTTATCCTGCTGAAAGGATGCAGTCTGGAAGAGGTGAAGCAATATATATTCCATGACAGCCTGTTCTGGGAAAGGGGCGTCATCATGGATGTGGATCCGGCCTTTTAAATGTCCGGAAGGCTGTAGTATAATCAAAACATGAGTTATAATAAATGACATATTGAATAGTGGTTTATCTAGTATGAGGTGAAAGACATGGCAGTATTGAAAATTATCAAAGCAGGCGATCCGGTCCTGAAAGGAAAGGCCAAACCTGTTGCACATATTACGAAGCATACGAAAAAGCTTCTCGACGACATGGCAGAAACCATGTATGCCGCCGAAGGCGTAGGACTGGCAGCGCCGCAGATCAACGAATCGCTCCAGCTGGTCGTCCTCGATGACGGCAGCGGCCTGATCGAGCTGATTAATCCGGAAATCATCGAGCATTCCGATGACATGGAAGAAGGGACGGAAGGCTGCCTCAGCGTTCCCGGGTATTACGGCAGCGTCAGCCGCTATCATGCCATCAAAGTGCGGGCCCTGAACCGCCGCGGCAAGACCGTCATCTATAATGCCGAAGGATTCCTGGCCCGTATTTTCCAGCATGAACTGGATCATCTCGTAGGAACCTTGTTTATTGAAAAAGCAGATAATCTGCAGAAAGTAGACTGATGAAAAACTTGAAGCTTCTATTTATGGGAACGCCGGACTTTTCCGTTCCGTCCCTTCAGGCCCTTCATGACCGGGGATATGACATTGCAGCCGTATATACGCAGCCTGACAAACAGCGGGGGCGGGGGAAAAAGGTATCCTATTCGCCGGTTAAAGAAAAAGCCCTGGAACTGGGCCTGCCTGTGTTTCAGCCTGAAAGCCTGCGGGATCCTGCCGTCATCGATCAGATCCGCACACTCTGCCCCGATGTCATTATCGTCATTGCCTATGGGAAAATTCTGCCCAAGGCAATCCTGGATATTCCTGCCTGGGGCTGCCTGAATGTGCATGGATCGCTGCTGCCAAAGTACCGCGGTGCCGCACCGATTCAGTATGCCGTTAAAAACGGCGACGCCGTCAGCGGCGTAACGATTATGCTCCTCGACGAAGGCATGGATACAGGGGATATTCTGAAAAAAGCGGAAATCCCCCTGGATTCCAAGGAAACGACAGGAACGCTGTTTGAAAAATTATCGGTTCTCGGAGCTGATACCTTGTGTACGGTCCTCGATACGCTGGCAGACTGTGAAGCACACCGTACGGCGCAGCATGAAGCAGACGCCACGTATACGGCCAAGATCGGCAAAGAACTGGCAGCCATTGACTGGACACAGGATGCGGCCGTCATTGAACGGCTTATCCGCACCCTCGATCCCCATCCGGGAGCTTATACGATGTGGGATGGAAAACGGCTGAAAATCTGGGCTGCTGATGTAGTTCCCGGAACCGATGCTCTGCCGGGGACGATTATTGGCGTAACGAAGAAAACCTTTACGGTTCAGACCGGGAGCCAGGCCCTCTGTATCCGGGAAGTGCAGCCGGAAAGCCGCAGGCGCATGGCGACGGCTCAGTTCCTGCAGGGCCTGTCAATTCCCGAAGGTGTGCAGCTATAGGAGTGAATAATATGGCAAAGCAAAGGGGAGGTATGACCGTATTTCTGTGTATATACGGCATCGTCGCAGCGGCTGTATCGGCAGCTCTGATGGCTGGCTGGCTGCTCATTGAACCGGGTCTTGCACTGTATGCGCCGGTACTTACCGTACCGGCCTTTGCGGCAGCATCTTTCGGTGCAGCTGCCGTCATCGTCCTGTATCTGCTGCTGTGGGCCAGCGTTTTCTGCCGGCCCGTTCCGCTGGCTGTACGCCCGCTTCTTGGCTACCTGCGCCTGACCTTTCCTGCTGCCAAAAAGCTGGCAGCCTGCCTGCACCGGAAAGACGCCGTGTGCCGGGCCTATATTTCCTTTCTGAACCGCATGGTTCTTTCCGGCAGGCTCCGCGTAGCGCCGGAACACGTGCTGGTGCTGGTGCCGCACTGCCTGCAGTGGGATCAGTGTCCTCATAAAATTACGCGAAACGTTCATAACTGCCGTCAGTGCGGCCATTGCCCCATTGGCGACATCGTAGCCATGACCGATTCGCTGCACACGGCCTTTGCCGTTGCATCTGGCGGTACGCTGGCACGGCAGATTATCCGGGAGCAGCGCCCGCAGGCCATTATTGCCATTGCCTGTGAGCGGGACCTGATCAGCGGGCTGGAAGACGTGTTTCCCCTGCCGGCCGTTGGCCTTCTCAATTCTCTTCCTCACGGGCCATGCTTGAATACCGACGTAGACCTGGCGGCACTGCGCCGTCTCATAGATATGATTACAGGAGAACACCATGAATGTACGCGAAATAGCCTTGCAAAGTCTTCTGGCAATTTGCCGGGACGAAGCATACAGTAATATTGTCGTCTCTCAGGCCATTCAGAAACATAAACTGGCTGACCGGGACCGCCGCTTTTTTACGGAATTAGTATATGGAACGCTGCGGCAGCTGAACTATCTGGACTGGATTATTGCCAAGCTCAGTACGCGCAAACTGACGCAGCTTGATGCCCTGTGCCTGGCCATTGTGCGGCTGGGGCTGTACCAGATTTTCGGCATGACCAAAGTGCCCGAATCGGCAGCCTGCAACGAGTCGGTCAAGCTGGCGACCCGGCTGGGTAACCGGGGCATGGCAAAGTTTGTCAATGCCATGCTGCGCAGCAGTATTCGCCGGCGCCGGGAATTTGCCATTCCTTCTGCCGAAGAAAACGAACATCTCCATCTGTCCCTGACCTATCATCTGCCGGAATGGCTTGTGTCGGTATGGCTCAAGTCCTATGGGCGGGATGATACGATTGCGCTGTGCCAGTACTTTAATACGATTCCTGTCCTGTGCCTGCGGACGAATACGGCCCGTATCAGCCGGGATGAACTGCTGCAGCGGCTTCAGGCCCAGCATATCCGGGCAGAAAAGGCCCGGTATTCGCCGGAAGGCATTTATTTGCCGGAAATCCCCAATATTGGCGATTTGTCGATTTTGAAGGAAGGCCTGGCCATTATTCAGGATGAGCCGTCTCAGCTCGTCGCCCATGTCGTGGCGCCGGAAGCGCATGAAATGATCTTCGATGTCTGCGCGGCTCCAGGCGGCAAGACGACCCATCTGGCCGCACTGGGCGGACCGACGTGTACCGTATACGGCGGCGATATTTACGAACATCGGCTGAAGCTCATTTCCTTTAATGCCCAGCGTCTGGGCCTGCCCAATGTGCGGACCATTCTGCAGAATGCCTGCACCATTGGCCATCCCTATGCCGGCAGAGCCGACCGGGTACTGGTCGATGCACCCTGCTCGGGCCTCGGTATTCTGCGGCATAAACTGGATCTGCGGTGGCGAAAGAAAGCCAGCGACCTGCGGACCCTGCCGGCCCTGCAGCGGCGTATTCTGGACAGTGCCTCCCAGTGCGTACGGCCTGGCGGCGTCCTGGTATACAGTACGTGTACCATTCAGGATGCCGAAAATATCGACGTTGTCCGGCAGTTTCTGGACAGTCACAAGGACTTTCATGCTGAAAATGCAGCGCCTCTGTGCGGCATGGATCACGAAGGTCCCTTTGTGCAGATCCTGCCGCAGCGCGACGGCATGGACGGCTTTTTCATTGCACGCATGAGAAGGGATGGATAAAGGCATGACCGTATTTGACATGACCAGGGCGCAGCTGCAGCAGTTTCTCGTTGACCACGGCATGAAGCGGTTTCGCGCCGATCAGATCTTTCATTACATATATAAGCAATCCGTCTTTTCCTGGGAAGACATGGTACTCCTGCCTAAAGGAGACCGCAGCCGACTGGAGGAACTGCTTCCCATCTATTTTCCCACTGTCGTATCGTCCCTGGAAGCGCCGGACGGACAGACTGTGAAGCTGCTGCTGCAGCTTCACGACGGCAATACCGTAGAAACGGTGCTGATGAAGCACGATTACGGCAATTCTGTCTGTCTGTCGTCCCAGGTAGGCTGTGCCGTCAACTGCGCCTTCTGTGCATCGGCCAAGAACGGCTTTGTCCGCAATCTGACGGCAGGAGAAATAATGCTGCAGCTCCTGGCTTTCCGCCGGTATGTGACTGATGAACTGCATTCCATCGTCCTCATGGGGACTGGCGAGCCCTTGTTGAATTACGACAATGTACTGCAGTTTCTGCACGTGCTCCACGAAAAAGACGGACTCTATTTAAGTTACCGCAATATGACCTTGTCTACAGCAGGCATTGTGCCGCGCATCTATGATCTGGCTGACGAAGGGATTCCCATTACCCTGGCCATTTCCCTGCATGCACCGTCAGACGCCCTGCGGCGGCGGATTATGCCCATTGCTGAGACCTATTCTGTTGCCGATATTGTCAGGGCAGCCGATGTGTATTTTCAGAAAACGGGACGGAAAGTGACGTACGAATATATTCTGATCCGAGATGTTACGTGCAGTCTGTCCTGTGCCAAAGAGCTCGTACAGCTCCTTAAGGGCAAGAATATTCTCGTCAACGCCATTCCCATTAATGACAATTATGATGTAGGCCTGTACCGGCCGGCGGAAGCGGATATGGATGCTTTCGTCTCCTACGTCCGGCGTCATGGCCTGTCCATTACGCTGCGCCGGGAAATGGGCAGTCAGATACAGGCAGCCTGCGGCCAGCTTCGCATTAAGCGGGAAACTATTTGACATGTTGTATAGAATATGATATGAATTAGAATATATG
>NZ_CATWFF010000006.1 GCF_958350005.1 uncultured Megasphaera sp.
TTACTGTTGTTGCATTGTATGGAACAGTAGTTGCTAAATCATAAGTAAAGGGGACAGGAGAATGTCTATTCAGTTGTGTATTGTCATTTTATACATCGTTCTATTATTCGCCATTTCATTCTACGTCAAACGGCGGGCCAGCAAAAACCCGACGGAATACTTATTTGCCGGGCGCCGGTTTTCTACGGGCCTCGTTGCCGTCAGCATTACAGGTATGGCCGTCGGCGCCGCGTCTACCGTAGGCGTTGCCGAAAGTGCCACGTCCATCGGCCTGGCCGCTGGCTGGTACAATGCCGCCTGGGCCATTGGGGCCATCGTCATGGGCTTCGTCGCTGCCGGGAAATACCGGGCTCTGAACTGTACGACCATTCCCGAACTCTTTGAACGAAGCTATGACAAAAAAGCCCGCGTCATCAGCGTCATCGGCCTGTCCCTGATTATGATCTGCATTACATCTCTGCAGTACGTAGCCGGCGGCTCCATTCTGCACGCCCTGATGCCGGATATTTTCTCCATGCATGCCGGCATGATTACCAGCGCCGTCGTCTTCATCGGCATTACGGCTATTGGCGGCTTATGGTCGTCTGGCCTGTCCAACATCCTCAGTGTCACTGTCATTTATCTGGGCATTTTATATTCCATGGTCCGCATTTTGCTTCGCGACGGCGGCATTAGCGGCATTAACGCCATGCTGCCGGCTTCCAATTTCGACTGGTTCTCGCCCATGGGCGGCCTGTCCATGGCAGTCTTACTGGGCTGGATCATCGTCATGACGACTCAGGCCATTACGGCCCAGGGGCCCGTACAGATTGCCTGCGGCGCCAAAGACGTGAAATCGGCCCGCAAGGGATACATTCTCGGCGGCATCCTCATCTTCCCTGTCGGCTTTCTCTGCGCCGTCCTGGGGCTGGCCGCCAAGGCTCAGTTCCCCGGCCTCAATCCGACTATGGCTCTGCCGCAGATTATCATGAGCCTCGATCCGTTCTCTTCCGGCATGACCCTGGCTGCTTTATGGGCTGCTGACGTATCGACGGCCTGCACGATTCTCCTCGGCGCCGGCACGCTGGTAGCACAGGATATTTTCAAGCGCTTCTTCAAACCGGATATTTCCAAAGAAGCCTATGTAAAGGCTAACCGCTTCATTATCCTGATTATCGGCCTGGGCACGCTGTGGCTGGCCTTCAACGCCGTAGGCATCGTCAAGGTCATGCTCATCGGCCTGAGCCTGACGACGGCGTTTACCCTGGTCTTCCTGTGCACCATGTTCTGTCCGTCTTTATGCCGGAAAAATACGGCCTTCTGGACGACTCTCGTCGGCATTGTCGGCCTCGTTTTATGGCAGTTCTGCCCGGCTGTCCGCATCCTGCCCCACGTTATTTACTTTGAATGGATTATCTGTATCATTACCTTACTAATCGTCCGCATCGTCGACAAGACGCCCATTACTCTGCCGGAAGTCAAAACGGACGAAGACTAATCAACATATATCTGTGTATATACGAAACCAGGAGGCCTTCACCCGCTGTGATGAAGGCCTCCTGGTTTTTATGTATGTCTGTATAGGTTTCGCTGCTACTGCCGCAAATCGAGAGAGCGTATTTTTTCCCGCAGCGGCAGGACTGCCGGCGGGCTGACGGACAGTTCGTCTACGCCCATTTTCAGGAATGTTTCAGTCAGGGTCATATCAGCGCCCAGTTCGCCGCAGATGCCTACCCAGATGCCGGCTTTATGGCCGTTCTGGATAGTCATTTCAATGAGCCGCAGCACTGCCGGATGATGAGCGTCAAAGAACTGATCCAGCTTCGTCTGCTGCCGGTCAATGGCCAGGGTATACTGAGTCAGGTCATTGGAGCCAATACTGAAGAAATCGACTTCTTTTGCCAGTTCTTCACTGACAAGGGCCGCTGCCGGCGTTTCCACCATAATGCCTACTTCCATGTCAGCATCATAGGGAATGGCCTGTTCGTCCAGCTCACGCCGCACGTCCTGCAGAATGGCCTTGCAGGCACGTACTTCCCATACGGAAATAATCATGGGGAACATGATGGCGATTTTGCCATATGCTGACGCCCGCAGGAGTGCCCGCAGCTGCGTCTTAAACAGCTCCTTCCGGGTCAGGCAGATGCGGATGGCCCGCATGCCCATGGCCGGATTTTCTTCAGCATCGAGGCGAAAATAGTCTACCTGCTTATCGGCACCAATATCGAGGGTCCGAATGACAGCGGTCTTGCCGCCCAGCGTTTCCGCCACGTTGCGGTAGGCCGCAAACTGCTGTTCTTCTGTGGGGTAGTCACTGCGTTCCAGATAGAGGAATTCGCTGCGGAACAAGCCGATGCCTTCGGCGTCGTTGGCCAGTACCTGCGGCAGATTGCCGGGATTGCCAATATTGGCGTACAAGTGAATCCGCCGGCCGTCCTTCGTTTCCGTCGGCACGCCCCGCACGGCTTCGAGCTGTTGTTTTCGCTGTGTTTCAGCCGCCATTTTCGCTTCCATCAGCTGCTTCGTCTCTTCGTCGGGATTGATGTAGACCGTGCCTGTCGTGCCGTCAATAATGGCGGTCATGCCGTCTACATCGTTGTGCAGCTGCGTGCCTGTATGGACGACGGCGGCAATGCCCAGGGTCCGGGCCAGAATGGCCGTATGGGAATTGGTGCTGCCTCCGGATGTGACGAATCCCAGAATCTTATCCGTATCGAGCTGCAGGGTCTCACTGGGAGCCAGGTCGTCGGCAGCAATGATGACGTGGTCGTACTGGCTGAAGTCGATGCCGGCTCCGCCGCACAGCTGCTGTTCCACGCGCCGCGATATGTCCATGACATCGGCAGCCCGGGCCTGCATATAGGTGTCGTCCATGGCCTGAAACATGTCAGCGAACTGCCGCGCCGTCCGGTCTACAGCCGCTTCGGCATTGCGCCCTTCACTGCGGATCTGTTCTTCTATGGATTCAATGTAGTCGTCATCTTCCAGCATCATCTGATGCACTTCAAAGACAGCAGCCTGTTCTTCCCCTACTTTTTCCACCGCTTTTTCATACAGCGCGGCCAGCTGGGCCATCGCTTCTTCCCGGGCCTGATGAAACCGGGCTACTTCTGCTTCGGCGTCTTCAATGGGATGTTCTGCCGTAGAAATCGTATTGCGATGGAACAGCGCCAGAGGCCCGCTGGTAATGCCGGCAAATACGCTTTTCCCTTTTAACGTCAGCATAGGTTCATCCTCCTTGCAGCCTTAGAAATTGGCTTTCAGAAAGGCTTCTACAGCAGCTGCTGCTGCCTCTTCATCGGCACCTTCTACAGTTACCTTGATTTCTTCGCCTTGTTTAGCTCCCAATGCCATGACGGTAAAAATCTTTTTCAGATCGCCCTTACGGGAGCCTTTAAAAATGCTGATAGCCGACTCAAATTTCTTGGCTTCTTTGACCAGAAGGCCAGCAGGACGAGCGTGAATTCCCTGGGGATCGGTAATGACATAGGTAAATTCTTTCATGTAAATTCCTCCTTAATATGTATGAATATACTGTTAAACTATTGTATATAACCGGAGTTCCGATTATGCTTCGACCTGATTTTTACGAATTATTCCCATTAATACGGCAGCGACGACGACGCCTGCTGCCAATGCAGCCAGGTACATAGGCCAGTTGGCAACGACGCCGAACACGAAGATGCCGCCATGAGGAGCCGGAACGGTGCAGCCAAACAGCATGGACAGGGCACCGGCTACGGCAGCCCCGACGGCGCAGGGCGGAATAATGTGAACCGGGTCGGACGCAGCAAAGGGAATGGCTCCTTCTGTAATGAACGACAGGCCCATAATGCAGTTCGTCACTGTAGACTGCCGTTCTCTGCTGGTAAATTTATGCTTGAACAGCACCATGGCCAGCGCAATGGCAAGGGGCGGAACCATGCCGCCGATCATGACGGACGCCATAATGCCGGAGCTTACGGCTTCACCGGCAGCATTCATCAGGGACGCCGTGCCGAATACGTAGGCCGCTTTATTGATAGGGCCGCCAAAGTCGATGGACATCATGCCGCCAAGGATAAAGCCGAGGACAATGCGACTCGACGTGGTCATGCTGCCCAGAACGTCAAAGAGCCATGTATTGAACAGGGCCGTCGGCGGATTGATGATATAGGTCATAATCAGGCCTATCAGGACCAGGCCGCATACGGGATACACCAGAACAGGCTTGGTGCCTTCCAGGGACTGAGGCAGGCAGGAAAAGACTTTTTTCAGGCCAATAATCAGGAAGCCTGCAATAAACCCGGCAAAGAGGGCGCCAAAGAATCCGGAACCGCCGGTGGCAGCCAGAAAACCGCCGACGATGCCGGGCATCAGGGCCGGCCGTTCGCCAATGCTCATGGCAATGTATCCGGCCAGAATGGGCATCATCATGCTGAAGGCAAGACCACCGATCTGCTTCAGAAAGGCTGCCAGCGGCGTACCGGTGCCGAACTGAGCCGTACCGGCATTGTCCATGTCAAACAGGAAGGCCAGGGCAATGAGAATGCCGCCGCCAATGACGAAAGGCAGCATATGGGACACGCCGTTCATAAGATGTTTATAAATCTGGCGGCCTGCACTTTCTGTATCCCCTGCTTCGACAGAAACAGCTTCCGAAGACGAGTCTGCCCCCTGGAACACGGGGGCTTTCCCGTCAAGAATGGTCTGAATCAGTTCTTCCGGAATCTTAATGCCATTGGCAACTTTCGTGAAAATAACCGGTTTTCCTGCAAACCGCTGGGTCGGCACATCTTTATCGCAGGCGACGATGACGCCGGCAGCACGCTGTATATCTTCTGCAGTGAGGTGATTCTTAACACCGCCGGAGCCGTTTGTTTCTACTTTAATGGCCACGCCCATGGCTTCGGCCTTGTGCTCCAGCGCTTCTGCTGCCATATAGGTATGGGCAATGCCTGTCGGGCAGGCTGTGACAGCGACGACAAAGGGCTTTTCTCCCTCTTCTTTCGCCGGCGTGTCTGCCGGTTCTTCAACAGCTTCTGCATTCTCTTCCTGTGCTTCCCGGGCTTCTTCAGCCAGCAGAGCCGTTTCCGCCTTGTCAATGACGGCCAGATATTCTTCCGGCGACTGGGCCTTCATGAGATGCTCGCGAAAATCATCATCCATGAGCATGCGGCTGAGCCGGCTCAGTACTTCCAGATGCACATTGGCTCCGCCAGCCGGGGCGGCAATGAGGAAAAACAAATACGCCGGTTCATCATCGAGACTTTCGTAATCAACGCCGGAACGAACGATCATGGATGCCAGTCCGGGCTGGCGGACAGCATCGGTCTTGGCATGGGGAATGGCAATGCCTTCGCCAATGCCGGTGCTTCCTTCTGCTTCCCTGGCAAGAACGCGCTGCTTATAGGCGTCTTTATCGTTCAGATTGCCGCTTTTGTCCATTAAATCGACGAGATGGTCAATAGCTGCCCGTTTGTCGGCAGCGACAGCCTGCAGATCAATGCTGTCTTTTTTCAGCAGGTCAACAATGCGCACGTATGGTTCTCTCCTTTTCTCAGCAAATGTTATGACAACTGTTGGTATATATCCTGAATCGCTTCTTCTGTAGCCAGCCATTCATGGAATGCCGACGCACTGCCGGCACAGACGCCCATCTTCAGCGCTTCAGACAGGTCACCGCCTGAGGTTTCATATCCTGCCAGGAAGCCGGCTACCATGCTGTCTCCGGCACCGACGGAGTTGACCAGCTGTCCCTGCGGCGCCGGCATGCGGTACACCTTGTGATCTTCGCCCAGCAGAAGGGCGCCGTCACCGCCCAGGGAGACGAGAACATTGCGGGCCCCCATGGCCTGCAGCTGTCTGGCACACAGCGTAACTTCTTCATCAGTCGACAAGGTAACGCTGAATAGTTCACCCAGTTCCAGATGATTGGGCTTAATCAAAAAGGGCTTGTAGGCAATGACATTTTTAAGCAGGTCCCCGGTCGCATCGACGACGACCTTAATGGGCCGATGTTCCAGGCTCTGCAGGATCTGTTCGTATATCGTATCCGGTACGTCAGCCGGGATGCTGCCGGCCAGTACGAGCGTATCCCCGTCCTGAAGGAGCTGAATTTGTTTCATAAGAAGGGCCAGCTTATCATCGGAAATATGAGGCCCCAGGCCGTTTACGGCTGTTTCTTCCCTGGCACTGACTTTCAGATTGATGCGGGAATTTCCTTCATCCAGCAGGATAAAGGCACAGTCGCCGCCGTGAACGGTTGCCAGCCGTTCGATTTCCCGGCCTGTAAATCCGGCGACAAAGCCCAGCATTTTAGATGGAATGTGAAGATTCCCCAGCACGAGGGATACATTGATTCCCTTGCCGCCGGGATAAATCATTTCCCGAGCTGCCCGGTTAATTTCACCGACACGGAACTGGTCCATATGGACGACGTAATCCAGAGAAGGATTAAATGTTACAGTATATATCAAAGTACATGCACCTCCGTAAGATGATGATACGGTTCATAATCGACATCACTGCTTTCAGACGTAACGATGGCGACCTGCTGCAAAGCAGCAAATGTAATATGAGCCGAAAGGCCAAACTTGCTGGAATCGGCCAGTATATAGGCCTTGCTGCACTGCCGCACAGCTGCCCGCTTACAGGCCGCTTCTTCTGCATCTGGCGTCGTACAGCCGTCACGCAGACTCAGCCCGTTCGTGCCAAAGAAGCCTTTGGTGAAATGGTACTGGCTCAGCATGTCCCGCATTTCGCTGCCAATAATGGCTTCTGTCTTTCCTTTGACCCGGCCGGGCAGAATGTATACGGAAACGTCGCTGCGCGCCAGCTTCTGGGCCAGAGGAATGCTGTTCGTCACAAAGGAAGCTTCTGAGCCGCTAAGGTACTCCGCCATTTGTTCCGTCGTCGAGCCGGCATCTACATACACGAAATCATCCTTGCCAATCTGAGCCGCTGCAAACTGGGCAATGCGCCGTTTATCCGGCATATGGAGAGAATACTTATCGCGGAGATTTTCCATATCCGCATTGTAGGCATTATCTTTCAGCGACGTAGCGCCGCCGTGTACGCGCCTGAGCTTTCCCTCCCGATCCATGGCCAGCAAATCCCGGCGTACTGTCGATTCCGATATGTTCAGACAGGAAACCAGTTCCTGAACAGATGCGGCACCACCGGTATTGACAATCCGCAGGATCTCTTCCTGCCGTTCTTCTGTCAGCACGATTCCACCTCTTTTCTGCTGTAGTATAGTTGTATTATACAATCAACGTTATTCATTTTCAATCATTTTCAGTCATTATTCTACATAAGCAATCAAATCCAATCATTTATATTCAAAAGTAATCATTATGTCTGTAGAATATATACAAACATATCCCTCTGCAGTTCATCAGGGAATGCAGAGGGATATGGGTATGGCAGGGTTATTTGCCGGAAGCAGCCGCCTGGCGGCATGGCAGAGTATGCGGTTCCATGCCATGACGCGTTTTATATTTCAATACGGCCATGACGGCAAAGGACAGGACAAAAAGGGCACAAAACACGTGGAGTGTAGCCGTATAGCCATGAGTGCTTTCCCGCATCCACGCCAGGAACAGGGGGCCCGCAATGCCGGCTGCGCCCCAGGCCGTAAGGATGCGGCCGTGAATGGCACTGAGCGCCTTGGTACCGAACAGATCGCTCAGGTACGCAGGCATGCAGGAAAAACCGCCGCCGTAACAGGTAATGATGAGCAGGACGACAAGCTGAAAACTGAAGGCATTCGTTTCCGAAGCAAGCTTGAAAAATGCAAAAATTTCAATAGCAAAAAACAGGAGATACGTATTGGCCCGGCCAATGTAATCGGATACGGTAGCCCAGGCGATGCGGCCGGCGCCGTTTACAAAGCCGATAATACCGACCATGGAAGCTGCTGCCAGCGGTGACATACCGACAACTTCCTGGGCCATCGGCGAGGCAACGGCCAGAAGGGCAATGCCGCAGGTAATATTGACAAAGAAAAGGCCCCAAATCGTATACAGCTGCCACGTCTTCATGGCCTGAGCCAGGGAAAACTGCGGTACTGCATCGGCATAAACAGGCGAAGTTTCCGAGCTCTTCCCTCCTCTATCCGTTCCGGCCGGCAGCGCTTCGGCGGCCGGCGGTGCCAAGTACAGGGACGACGCCGTCATAATGAGCAGGTATACGACGCCTAAGATAAGAAAATTGGTCACTAATCCAAAATGAGCGACCAAAACCTGCATAACCGGCCCGGCAATCATGCTGGCAAACCCGAAGCCCATAATAGCCAGCCCCGTGGCAAAGCCGCGGTTTTCCGGAAACCACTTGACCAGCGTCGACACAGGCGTAATATATCCCGTTCCCAGGCCAATGCCGCCAATGACACCGTAGCACAGGTACAGCAAAGGCAGGCTGTGCAGATACAGGGCGCCGGCTGTACCGAACATGGCGGTAACAAAGAAGGCTGTCGCCACAAGGCCCGACTTCTGCGGCCCTGCTTTCTGCACAAAATTGCCCAGGCATCCTGCAGACAATCCTAAAAACAAAATAGCCAGAGAAAAGGTCCACGTCGTTTCCTGCAGAGAAAAACCCATGCTTTCCATAATAGGTCTGGTCAGTACGCTCCAGGCATAGACGCTGCCAATACAAATGTGAATCCCCATTGCTGCCAGGGCAATGCACCACCGGTTTCGTTTCATATCTGTCTCCTCCTCGGCGTGATCCAGACAACAAAAAACCGGCTGTCTGGTCAGCGAATACGTATGATTCTCTGCCCAGACGGCCGGCATTTATTCATCGTGCAGTCCACGTGGTTATTCCACTGTATCCGTCAGTTCTGCATGACTATACTATAAGATATGCACTTATTATACGAGATACAATCTGATGTTGTCAACAACTATGCTGATTTGGCATTTTTTTCCGGAACCGTATCCATATCCGTACCGTAGGCAGCGGCCGGAGCCGGTTCTGCTTTCTGTGCCGTTGTTGCCGCAGTGTCAGCAGCCGCAGGGGCCTGCTGTTTCTGAGCAGCCACCTGACTCAGGGTCTGGCCAGCCGGTGCGGTCCGCATAATGTATACGTTTTCCAGCGGCTTTAACGTATCGAAGCCGTATTTCATCAGCGTCTGAGCATCGCCAAAGCGATCCTGCGAATTCAGAATAACGGCAATGACCGTGCGGCCGTCCTGCGTTGCTGATGTAACGAGGCAGGGACCACCGGCGTTGGTCGTGCCGGTTTTAATGCCATTGGCGCCGGGGAAGCCGCTGGTAAGGAAATAGTTCGTCGTCGTGCAGTGCTTGGTTCCGCCATTGATATAGGGCATGTCGTATTCACTGCGGCCGACCATATCGCGAAATTCCGACAGCGTCATGCCATAGGCGGCAATATGGGCCAGGTCGCGGGCTGTCGTGTAATGATTGGTATCAGGCAGGCCATGGGGATTGACGAAGTGCGTGTTCGTTGCGCCCAGAGCGGCTGCTTTTTCATTCATTTTCTGTACAAATGCAGCTTCTGACGGCGTTACCGTTTCGGCAACGTCTACAGCGGCGTCACAGCCAGATACGATGAGCATGCCCGTCAAAGCATGGCGCAGCGTGACCTGATCGCCGGGATACAGGCCCAGTACGGATGCATCGCTTTCCAGGTTCAGCGAATCCTGTGTAATGTTAATAGGCTGATCCAGAATCCCCTGAGCCTTTCCCAGTTCAATGCCAAGAATACCGGTCATGATTTTGGTCGTACTGCCCGGATACATACGCTGGTCCGGATTGCGGGCATACAGTTCATTGCCCGTATCGGCATCCAATACATATGCAGCCTGAGCATAGACGGAAGGCTGGTCGGCTGTTTCAGCGAATGCTGTCGCCGAGAAAGTCATCAACATGGCTACAGCAGCAGCAAATTTTTTTAAAGACATATGAGCACTTTCTTTCTGTAAAAAATATAACAACAAATTCATACTGATAATACTGCAAAAAACAGCACAGTGCAAGAAAAAATCAAAGAGGCTGCCGAGCTGCTGCCTTGGGCTTGCGGGGATATTTCTTCGGACTGCCTTTTATTTTTTTCATATAAATGACAGCCCGTGTATCATCCATCCCGGGCAGATGGACAGGACGGATTTCCGCAACAACGGCACCGAGAATCTGCAGGGCCCCTTTGGATGCAGCCACTTCTTCTTCATACTGTGCGCCTTTGAGAGAAATGAAATAACCGCCTTGACGAACATACGGAAGGGCCCATTCTGCCAATATGGGAAGTCTGGCCACAGCCCGGCTGGTAACGACATCAAAGGCCTCTCTGTATTCTTTCTGGTGAGCCATATCTTCAGCCCGGCCGTGCAGGAATGAAGCCGGCAGCCCCATTTTTTCCGTAAGGCCCTGTAAAAAGGTAAGGCGTTTATTGAGGGAATCGAAAAACGTAACCTGTAAATCCGGGCGGTATATGAGCAGCGGCAGGCCGGGAAAGCCGGCGCCTGTCCCCAGATCCAGCACAGATGCGCCTTCTGGAAAACAGGCTGCATCATAACAGGACAGGCTGTCGATCATATGCTTGACAGCAACGCCTTCGTCGTCAGTAATAGCTGTCAGATTCATGACTTTATTGGTCTCAACCAGTTCGTCCCGGAACAGGCAGAACTGCTGGAGCTGCCTGTTTGTCAGGTCCAGGCCATAGGCAGATGCGGCCTTTTTCATCGTTTCGTTAAACATGATCGCTTCCTTCCCGCTTCCGCTGTTCCAACACGATCAGAAGAGCCGTAATGTCTGCAGGCGATACGCCGGAAATACGGCTGGCCTGCCCCAGGGAACGGGGCCGGATGGCATCCAGTTTCTGCCGCGCTTCGCCGGACAGGGTTTCAATATCGGCATAGACAATACCTTCAGGCATCAGTTTCTGTTCCAGGCGGTTCATTTTTTCGACCTGTTCCATCTGCCGTTCAATATACCCTTCGTACTTAATCATAATTTCGATTTCTTCACAGACATCGGCCGGAAGAGATGGCAGCGGAAATACCTTCCGCAGCTCGTCGTAGGTCACATCGTTGCGGCGCAGCAGATCGTAGGCCCGCAGCCCCGTATGAATCGGCGCCGTGCCAAGGACAGCCAGCTTTTCCTGCGTTTCTTTCGACGGCGTAACGGAAAGATTCTTCAGTGCTTCCAGCCCGGCATCAATGGCCTGTTTTTTCTGCTGAAATACGGCATACCGTTCGGGCGTAACCAGTCCCAGTTCATAGCCCTTCTGGGTCAGGCGCAGATCGGCATTGTCCTGGCGCAGAATCAGCCGGTATTCGGACCGGCTCGTCATCATGCGGTACGGTTCATTCGTCCCCTTCGTAACCAGATCATCAATGAGAACGCCAATATACGCTTCCGACCGGGTCAGAATAAAGGCGTCTTTACCCTGCACTTTGCGGGCTCCATTGATGCCAGCCATCAGCCCCTGGGCTGCCGCTTCTTCATAGCCGCTCGTGCCGTTGGACTGGCCAGCCGAAAAGAGACCCTTTACAGTCTTCGTTTCCAGCGACGGCTTCAGCTGCGTCGGGTCGAGACAATCGTATTCAATGGCATAGCCGGGACGCATGATTCGGACGTCTTCCAGGCCGGGAATAGTCCGCAAGAAGGCATACTGTACGTCAATGGGCAGGCTCGTACTCATGCCCTGCACATACATTTCCTCCGTATACTCCCCTTCTGGTTCAATAAACAGCTGATGCCGCTTTTTATCGGCAAAGCGCACGATCTTGGATTCAATAGACGGACAGTACCGCGGACCTATGCCGGTAATCATGCCGTTGCACATGGGAGCCCGGTCCAGATTGTCCCGAATAATGCGGTGCGTTTCTTCATTGGTAAACGTAAGCCAGCAGCATTCTTTATTGCGGTTTTTCCGTTCAGACAAAAAGGAAAAGGCATGGCCTTCCGTGTCGCCTTCCTGGATTTTCATTTCTTCTGTCCGCAGTGTGCGCCGGTCGACGCGGGCCGGCGTGCCGGTCTTAAAACGCATGAGCCGAATGCCTGCTTCTTTCAGGGACTGAGACAGGTCTTCAGCAGACCGCTGTCCAATAGGGCCGCCTGAATAGGCACAGGTACCGATAATAATTTTACCTTTTAAGTAGGTCCCTGTTGCCAGAATGACACAGGGTGCCTCGTATACTTCTCCCAGTTCCGTACGGACACCTGTAACGGCGCCGTCTTTGGTAAGCAGTTCTGTAATCATGAGCTGCTTGACATCCAGATTATCCTGGTTTTCCAGAACCTTGGTCATAGTCATTTGATACATTTTCTTATCAGACTGGGCGCGCAGGGAATAGACAGCCGGTCCTTTCCCGGTATTCAGCATCCGCATCTGCAGGCATGTTTTATCCGTATTAATGCCCATTTCCCCGCCTAAGGCATCGATTTCCCGTACTAAATGACTTTTCCCGGGGCCGCCGACAGCGGGATTACACGGCATGAGGGCAATATTATCCAAATTCAGCGTCGCCATGAGAGTCCGCGCCCCCAGCCGGGCACTGGCCAGGGCGGCTTCACAGCCGGCATGACCGGCACCGACGACAATGACATCGTATGTACCAGCTACAAACATAACAGCACCTCTTCTTATTTTCCCAAACAAAATCTGCTAAATATTTCTTCTACAATATCATCATGTACTGTATCGCCAGTAATGGAGCCCAGTACTTCCCAGGCTTCCCGAATATCCACAATGGCGCAGTCAATGGGCATTTGCGCATGAATCGTATCCAGCGCCCGCTGCAGGGCAGCCCGGCTCTGACGGACCAGTTCAATATGCCGCGTATTGGCCAGCAGCGCACTTTGTCCGGCATCAGGTCCCTGCTGCAGCGCCAGTGACAGCAGTTTTTCTTTCAAAACGTCCATACCGGCGCCGGTTTCGGCAGAAATGGATACTACAGGAATCCCACAGGCTCCGGCTTCCTCTTCCGTTACGACAGCGGGCAAGTCCGTCTTATTCAGAATCAGAAGAGCTTTTTTCCCCTGTACGTCCTGGAGGATTGCCTTTTCTTCTTCCCCAAGAGGCCGGGACTGATCTACTACTGCCAGTACAACATCGGCCTTGTCAATATATTCCTGAGCTTTCTGCACGCCTATCTGCTCTACTGTATCTGCTGTATTGCGAATACCTGCCGTATCTACCAGGCAGATCGGCACGCCCTGCAGAGAAATCCATTCTTCAATGACATCCCGCGTCGTCCCCGGCACGTCTGTCACAATGGCTCGTTCGCTGTCCAGCAGGCGATTGAGAAGACTCGATTTTCCGGCATTGGGCGTGCCGGCAATGGCTACCATGACGCCGTCGCGAATCATACGGCCGCTCACGGAGGCTGCCAGCATGGCGTCCATTTGCTGTTCCATATCCTCGAGAGCGCCGGCTATGTCGGGAATTTCAATGTCTTCCAGATCTTCTTCGGGATAATCGACAGTCACTTCCAGGCGGGTAATGAAATCAGTCAGATTCTTTCGCATTCCGCCGATAACCTGAGACAGGCGGCCTTCCAGCTGCCCTACAGCCCGGCTCAGCCCTTTGGCACTTTTGGCCTGAATCACATCCATGACAGCTTCTGCCTGGGCCAGGTCAATGCGGCCATTGACAAAAGCCCGCTGCGTAAATTCACCGGGATTGGCCAGTCTGGCACCATGGCGCAGAACCAGGCCCATAATCGATTCCAGGGACTGCCGTCCGCCATGACATTGTATTTCCAGTACATCTTCAGCCGTATAGGAATGAGGCCCCTTCATAATCAGCAAAATAACCTCATCAACTGGCCGGCCATCGTCATCGACAATGGTTCCATACTGAATCGACCGGTCCCGCCGCTGTGCCAGCGGAACTGACGACGTACTGCGAAACACGGCATCGCCTACTGCATAGGCCTGACTGCCGCTGATGCGGATAATGCCGATGCCGCTTTCCCCAAGAGGAGTGGCAATAGCGGCAATCGTATCGGTTGTATCGTACACCGTCCTGATTCTCCTTTCAAAAAAACCGGCGCATCAGCACCGGTTTTTATTACGACTACCAGTGAATTTACTCAACCTGATTGAATACTCACTGCTTTCTGTATATAACTTCTTATTCCTGATAATAAATGACGACGTGGCGGTACGGGTCCTGTCCTTCGCTTTCCGTCCGAACGTGGTCATCATTCTGCAGAGCAACATGAATCACTTTGCGTTCATACCCGTTCATCGGTTCCAGAACCAGTTTTTCACCGCTCCGCTTAACGCGGGAAGCCAGCCGCAATGCCAGCTGCCGGAGAGCATCTTCCCGGCGTTTGCGGTAATTTTCCACATCGAGCATGACGAAGTGACGCATATCTTCGCCCTGATTGGTCGTAAGGTTCGTCAAATACTGGAGGGCATCCAGAGTCTGCCCATGTTTTCCAATCAAAATGCCCAGATTTTTGCCATGAAGATGAAGAATAACCTTGTCCGCTTTGATCATCTTTTCAATGATAACGTCGGAAATCCCCATGTTCTGCAGTACTTCCTGCAGAAACGCCTTGGCTCTGGCTGCTGCCTCTTCTGCGGAAAACGCAGTATGTTCCACCGCAGGCGCCGGTTCTTCTGCAGCCGGAGCAGGTTCTTCTTCTACTACAGGCGAAACAGGTTCAGGCTGCACGTCTTCCTGTACAGCCGGTGTATCTTCCGTCACGTCCAGGGACGCACCTGCTTTCGGCGCATCGTCTTTGGCAGTAAGACGTACTTTTGCCGGCTTGCTGCCAAAACCGAGGAAACCGCTTTTCGGTTCGGCCAGCACTTCCACCGTAACTTCATCTTCCATCAGCCCAAGCTGTACCAGGCCGGAACGGACTGCGTCCTCTATCGTTTTTCCTGTCGCTTCAATCGTTCTCATGCTTTTGCTCCTTTATTCTTGCTGCGGGCCATGATCATCTGCTGGGCCCACTGGAACACGTTGGAAATAACCCAGTAAATAACCAGACCACTGGGGAAACTCAAACTGATCCAGCCGATGAATAAAGGCATGACAACCTGCATGATTTTCTGCTGCTTGGCCTGCGCTTCCGATGCAGCCACCTGGGCGCCGCTCATCTGCTTTTGAATGGCAAAGGTGGAAACAGCCGACAATACCGGCATAATATAAGTCGGATCGGACTGTCCCAAGCTGGGCAGCCACAGAAAACTTTCATATGCCGGATCGTACGGATAGGAACGAAGAGCATAGAAAATGGAAATCAGAAAAGGCATCTGAATCAAAATCGGCAGGCATCCAGATAAAGGATTGACGCCCATTTCTTTATAAAGCTTGCTCATTTCTTCCTGCAGTTTCTTCTGATTTCCCTTATATTTCTGCTGCAGTTCTTTAATTTTCGGCTGCAGTACCTGCATTCCTTCCATGGAACGAATCTGCTTGGCCGTAAGGGGTGCTAGTATTAATTTAATAATCAGCGTAAGCATGATAATGGCCAGGCCGTAGCTGGGATAGCCCAGGGCCTGGGTCACACCGTAGCAGTAATCCATGAAATGCGTCATGATTCCGCTGAGAACATCCATAATTCCGCTAAAAAAATCCAATCCTCTCAACTCCTGTCAGGTATACAATAAAATCAGACAGTACAGATCTGTCTGCTGGTTATGGCACAGGATCGTATCCGCCCTTATGAAAGGGATGGCATTTCAAAATGCGCCTTAAAGCCAGATAACTCCCTTTCGCAGCGCCGTACTTCTGTACTGCTTCCACAGCATAGGCGGAACAGGTAGGATAAAACCGACAGCACGGCAGATGAAGCGGCGATATACAAATCTGATAAAACCGTATGAGGATGATACATATGCGGGCCATTGTCATCCCTTCTTTTTCAATACCCTGGCATGTCGAAACAGCTGCAAAATACTTCGTTCAGCCTGTTTGTAGCCGATGTCCTTCATAGGACTGCGCCCAATGAGTACCAAATCGACGCCGTCTTTCAGCTCCGATTGATGAAGGCGGTATACTTCTTTCATCAGTCGGCGACAACGGTTGCGGTCTACGGCGCAGCCGATTTTCTTGCCCGTTACAAACCCAATGCGGGCAGACTGTTTGGGAGAACGAGGAAGAACATATAATACAGCATACCGATTGACAAAGGATTTGCCCCGTCGATATACAAATTGATATTCCCGATTTTTTCGCAGTCTTTTTTCTTTAATGAGCTCATACATACATTTTATCCTGAAAATGCCAGATGAACAGAAAACTCCACAGGGAATTTTCTGTTCATCTTGTAATGATTAAGCGGAGAGTTTCTTTCTGCCTTTCATACGGCGTTTTTTCAAAACCATGCGGCCGCCTTTCGTTTTCATTCTTTCGCGGAAGCCATGCGTTCTTTTTCTCCACAATGTATTCGGCTGATATGTCTGTTTCAAGTGAGACACCTCCTTCGTCATCATAGACAGTATACTGAATTTACACCATAACAGCATAATTATAGTCAAAAAGAAGATGGCTGTCAATATATTATTTGCACTTTCATATGGCAGTCTGATATACGCAAGTTTTGTGGATATACTTTTCAGGTTTGTAGTTTTGTTGTACAATGTGGACAGATATATATGTGGATAAACAAAAAAGTTATCAACAGGTTATGCACAATTTGTGGATAACTCCATTTATAGCCGGAAATGCGATACTTATCGAATTTCCGATTTTTTCACCCTTCATTTACGCACTTATCCACAATCCCATATATATACATATCCACAATCTCCTCAGGCACACAGAGAAGATACCGACACATTTACTCAAGGAATAGGAAGGATGCACGATGCCAATGGATTTAGCCGAGTTATGGGCAAGAATACTCGATGAATTAAAAACCGAGTTGCCGCAGCCAATTTACATGAACTGGTTTGAATCAGCATTAATCCCCATGTCGTATAAGGAAGGCGTACTCCTGCTGGCTGCGTCACAGCAGTTTATTGTGACGTATATTACCAAAAATTATACGAACAAACTAAACGAAATTGCTGAACAAATTGTAGGACAGCCCGTTCAGGTCCGCCTTACATTGCCGGAACAGCCGGCAGGTATGCCGCCGGATCCGGAACCAGCACCTGTACAGGACACGATGGTGCTGCCGGACAGACCTGAACCATCCCCTGCTGCTCCTGCAGCCCATTCCGTCCCGGAACCTCGGGAAAAGGCTTCGCCCGATCTCATTCAGGATGAAATCCCCGGCATTGATCCCTATCATACAGAAGCAGCGGCCAAAGAACCGCCCCTTACCATACGGGACGCTGTTTCCGTCTCGCCGCCCCCTTCGGAACGAATGAAAGGAACACACCTGATTGCCAATTATACCTTTGAAAATTTTATCGTCGGCAACAGCAACCGCGTTGCCTATGCCATGGCAACAGGAATTGCAGAAGATCCGGAAAATGCAAAGAAAAATTCAAATCCCTTTTATATCTATGGCGGCAGCGGCCTGGGAAAAACCCATTTGATGCATGCCATTGGCCACGGTATTCTGCATAAATTCCCGCAAATGCGCCTTCGCTGCATTACGAGTGAAGACTTTGTCAACGACTTTATTCAGTCCTTAAAAGAAAAGAGTACCGACAAATTCCGCTCTCTCTATCGTAATGTCGACGTCCTTCTCGTCGATGATATTCAGTTCCTCGGCGATGGGGAAAAAGACAGTTCCAAAGAAGAATTCTTCCATACCTTTAATAAGTTATATCAGGATCAGAAATTGATGATCTTTACCAGCGACCGGCCGCCGCAGAATATAAAAAGTATGGAAGACCGCCTTCGTTCCCGATTTAAAAGTGGCACTGTAACGGAAATCAAACCGCCTGATTTGGAAACGCGTACCGCCATTCTGCGCGCCTGGGTAGAAAGTGATGCCTTAAATTATATTTCTTCCAATGTAAGTGAAAATATCCGCGATCTTCACGGTGCCTATAACAATGTCGTCCGGACAGCTTCCATTACGAAAAAGCCCATTACCCTGGAATTAACCAAAAATACATTACAGTATCTGATTAAAGAAGCGGAAGAAGAAAAGTATTTCACGATTGAAGACATTATAACGGCAGTCTGCGAATTCTATAATGTAAATTATAAAGAATTAATGGGAAAGAAAAAAACCAAGGATATTGCCCTGCCCCGACAGATCGCCATGTATTTAAGCCGGGAACTGACAGGCAATACGTATCCTCATATTGGGACATTTTTCAATGGCCGCGATCACACTACAGTTATGCATGCCTGCGTAAAAATCATGAAAATGATGGACAAGGACAGCCGCTTCAAGGAAGCTGTAGAGAAATTAAAAAGCCGCATTACCGGTGTGGATAAGTAAGCTGATATTGCGTAGACAGGTTGTGGATAAGTAAAATCTCAGAAAAAGAAGTGGATTTGTGGACAGATAAAACCTGGTTATCCACAAGTTATGCACAAGTGTGGATACCTTGCTACAGCGGTTTCTTTCCACTTATCCACAAATTCACAGCCTTTACTACTAAGACTACTATTTTTTAATTCACTTTTAACTAACCAACTAAGCGCAGAAAAGGGGATATCTCCATGAAACTACTTTTAAAAAAAGCCGATTTAAACAAAGGCCTGCAAACCGTTCAAAAAGTGGCACAAAACAAAAGCAATAACCTGTCATCAGAAAACGGGCTGCTCATCAAAGCTCTGAATGGAGTCATTGAATTTCAGGCCAATGATTATGATATGGGAATCAAAACAATTGTTCCCGGCATTATTCAGGAACCAGGAGAAGCCTTCATTGCCAATCCGTATTTAATGGAACTGACAAGAAAACTGCCCAGCGATGAAATTGAAATTACCAAAAAGGATACAGATACGCAATTGTTAATTAAAGGAGGCAATTTAAAATTTGAATGCCTCACCATGAATACCGGTGATTTCAATGAAGTGGAACTGCTGGAAAACGGGTATGCTTCCTTGACGACTACCAGTGTAGTATTAAAAGACTTAATTGATAATACGTCCTATGCCTGCGCTACGGATCTGGCAAGACCGATTTTCATGGGAACTTTTCTGGACGTAGAAGGAAATACTATTTCCATGGTGGCAACGGATACGCATCGTCTGTCATTGAAAACAGCGACTCTCGATATTCCTGTGGATACACCGCTGAAAGCAGTTATCCCCAGTCGTTTGCTGAGCGAAATTTCCCGCCAGCTGCCGACGGATGTTCCGGAAACCGTAGAAATTACAGCAGTGCGCAACTATATTTCTGTAAAATTTGGCAATGTCTACATTCGAACCCGCCTGATTGAAGGCGAATTTCCCAACTATCGCCGCGTTATTCCCAAAGATTTTCAATGTACCGTTACGGTCAGCCGCAGCGAATTTACCGGTGCTGTCGAACGAGCTTCCATTGTTGCCAAAGATGCGCAGTACAATGTCATTAATTTTGTCTTTGACGGGAATGAAATTCGCCTGACCAGCCAGCATCCGGATTATGGTACAATCGAAGATTTTGTACCTTGCCAGATCGAAGGAGAACCGCTGGACATTGCTTTTAACGGTAAATTTATTTTAGATATACTGAAACATTGCTACGATGATGAAGTCGTACTGGAGGCCAGAAAGAACAGCCCCATGTTAGTACAGGATAAAGGCCATGAAGAATGTGTATTTGTTGTTACGCCAATGAGGACAAAATAATGGAATCTATACAAATCAAAACAGACATGATCCAGCTGGATCAGCTCCTTAAACTGGGAAGTATACTGCAAAGCGGCGGCGAAATCCGCTTTTTGCTGGAAGAAAAACGCATTTTTGTAAATGGAATATTATGTGAAGCAAAACGCAAAAAAATACATGTTGGCGACGTAGTTGAAATTAAAGGCGTTGGCACGTATACAGTTACCCGTGCATAATTATGAACATCCAATCCATAAAGCTCCATCAATTCAGGAATTATTCTCATATAGAAATTCCCTTTCCGAAATCAATTATCGTCATATATGGAAAAAACGGGCAGGGGAAAACGAATCTTCTGGAAGCACTGTACCTCGGAAGTATAGGGAAATCCTATAGAGGAATAGGCGACAGTGATTTAATTCAGTGGCAGCAGGAGGAAGGCAGCTGTATTTTGCAGTTTGTCCGCAGTGACGCTGTTCAGGAAATAAAAATTATCCTGTCTAAAGAACGGAAAAAAGAAATATGGATTAATGGGACGAAATCTTCGCAGAAAGAATTAGTCGGCACCCTGAATGAAGTACTCTTTTCGCCGGATGATCTGCTGCTGATAAAAGGGAGTCCGTCTTTGCGGCGGCGGTTTATGGATATGGAAATTTCCCAGGTAAACCCTGCGTACTATCGGATGCTTCTGCAGTATAACCGGGCCATATCACAGCGCAATCTTCTGCTGCGCCAGATGAAATATGAACGGCCTATGTCGCTGGAAGAATGGGATCGGCAAATTTCCGCCTTTGCTGCTTCTATTGTGGAAAAACGCCTGGAAGCGCTGCATAAAATGAATCTCCTGGCCAGTATTATTCATCGGCGCCTAAGCGGCGGCACGGAAAAGCTGTGCATCTCCTATGTGCAGCCCTATGGCGAGTCGCCGGCAGCGGAGGCAGGACGGACCGATCCGCAGTGGTACTATGAACTGCTGCAGCGCCATTTGCCCCGTGATATTCAGCGCATGGCCACTTCTGTAGGACCTCATAGGGATGACCTGATGTTTACGGCCGGCGGTGGGGATTTGAAGCGATTTGGCTCTCAGGGTCAGCAGCGTACGGCCGTATTGGCTCTGAAGCTGTCAGAACTGGAATTCGTGAAATCGGAAACCGGTGAATATCCCGTTCTTCTTCTTGATGACGTCATGAGTGAGCTGGACAGCAGCCGCCGTCAGGCTCTCCTTCAGTTTGTACGCAATCGGATTCAGACCTTTATTACGACGACAGAGCCCCTTCTTTTTGAGTCTGTAACGGAGTATTATCCTATTTGTATCGATGCGGGAACGGTGATATCCAGTGGATGAAAGAACACAGGAAATGGAAAAGGCCGGGCTGGCAATTCCGAAAGTATTAGAGAAACATAAGCTCCTGTCGGCCTATAAGTTCTATCAGGTAAAATGGAACTGGCCGGATATTGTAGGCGAACAAATTGCAAAATATTCCTATGTACGCGATTACCAGAATCAGGTAGTTACCATTGGCGTACTCAATTCGGTGTGGATGAGCCAGCTGTTCATGCATAAACAGTCTCTCATACAGAGAGTGAATGAATATGCCGGAGAAGTGCTGGTTCAGGATATGCGATTTATCCGCAGCGGCAGGAAACCGCCTAAAATTGTTTACGAAACGCTGGACGGCGAAGCATCGGTGTATCCCATTGACAATGTTGCCTATGTTCGGCTGGATGCAGAACGGGTTCAGAAGATACGGCAGGAAACGGCAAACCTGCCTGAAGGACTGCAGGAAAGGGTAGCACAGCTTCGCTTTGCCCAGGAAAAACGCAATGTTGCCGGCAGAGAAGCCGGTATCCGTACGTGTCCGGACTGCGGACGGTGGCTCCAGCCGGGAGAAACAGTCTGCACCATTTGCCGGCTGAAGCGGCGGGAGAAGCGAAAACAGGAGCTGTACAGTCTGATGATGCAGATGCCCTGGATTACGCTGGAAGAACTGGAACAGAACGGGTGTATTCCGGTACACAGCAAGATGTATACGGAACTGTATAATGAAATACGGCGGGAATGTATTTACCGGTGTATTGAAAAAATCCATCATGGATGGGATACAGCAGAAGACGATATGCTTCTGGCCCTGATGGTTACCCGAAAAAATCCCACCGAAATGACCGATGCCTATATTCAGAATCTGACGAATAAATACAGGAGAAACCATGATGTATCTGCACATAGGCGGTAATTATATGATCGATATTCACCGCATTGTGGCCATGTTTAAAGCCCATCCCAGAAAGTCGGAGAAATCGAATCCCCTTACACAGTATTATCAGCCTCTGGTCAGGGTAGAGGGAGCCGGAGACAGTCAGGTACGCGCATATATTGTGACGGAAGAATGCATTTACGCTACGCCTATTACGCTGGAAACCATTGTTGCACGGTACAAACGGCTTTTTCCCTGTGCCGGCACTAGCTATTACCGCGTAAGATAGGGTATAATAAGATGTTAGGTTTGCTGAAGAGGAGGAGTTTGTTCATGTCTCAGGACAAAAAGATAGATTATGGCGCTGAACAGATCCAGGTTCTGGAAGGACTGGAAGCCGTTCGAAAACGCCCGGGTATGTATATTGGCAGCACGTCTCTTCGTGGTCTGCACCATCTGGTATATGAAGTTGTCGATAACAGTATTGATGAAGCCCTGGCCGGATACTGTACCCATATTGAAGTTACCATTGAAGGAGACAACAGCATTACTGTCGTCGATAACGGCCGCGGTATTCCTGTGGCCATGCATAAAGTGGGCAAGCCTGCTGTCGAAGTCGTTCTGACAGTCCTGCACGCCGGCGGTAAATTTGGCGGTGAAGGCTATCCCATATCCGGCGGCCTGCACGGCGTAGGGATTTCCGTCGTAAATGCGCTCAGCGAATGGACCAGGGTAGAAGTCAAGCGCGATGGATATGTATGGACCATATCCTTTGCCCGGGGCCTTACGGATCAGCCGCTGAAAAAGGTACGTCCTCTGGAAAAAGGAGAAGAAACGGGAACGAAAGTCAGCTTTAAGCCAGATGCTGAAATTTTCCCCGATACGGTATATGATTTTGATACCCTGAAAACCCGGCTTCGTGAACTGGCGTTTCTGAACAAGGGACTTCACATTACGCTTACAGATAAACGGGGAGCCGGCAAACAGGAAGTATACTGCTATGAAGGCGGGCTTACGTCGTTTGTTGAATTTCTCAACGAAAACAAGCAGCCTGTTAATCCTACCGTCGTCACCCTGGAAGGGGAACGGAACAAGGTGCTCGTAGACATTGCCCTGCAGTATAACGATGGATACAGTGAAAATATCCTTACCTTTGTCAATGATATTTTTACGGAAGAAGGGGGCACTCATTTAAGCGGCTTCCGTTCCGGCCTGACGCGGACGATTAACGATTATGGCCGTTCGTCAGGGATTATCAAGGAAAACGAAGACAGCCTGTCCGGCGATGATGTTCGCGAAGGGCTGACGGCTATTGTCAGCGTAAAAGTACGGGAACCGCAGTTTGAAGGGCAGACCAAGACGAAACTGGGCAACAGTGAAGTCAAAGGGATTGTCGACAACATTGTATCGACGGGACTGAAGGAATTTCTGGAAGAACATCCCAGTGAAGCCAAGGCTATTATTAACAAGACCATTTCTGCTGCCCGGGCCCGTCAGGCTGCCCGTCGGGCACGGGAACTGACGCGCCGGAAAAATGCCCTGGAAATCAGCAGCCTGCCGGGAAAACTGGCAGACTGCTCGGAAAAGAATTCGGCTATGACCGAAATCTACCTGGTCGAAGGGGATTCGGCAGGCGGCTCGGCTAAACAGGGCCGGGACCGTAAATTCCAGGCTATTCTGCCGCTGCGAGGCAAGATCATTAATGTCGAAAAAGCACGGCTTGATAAAATTCTGGCCAATGAAGAAATTCGTTCCATGATTACTGCTTTTGGCACCGGTATTGGCGACGAATTTGACATTACCAAACGGCGGTATGACAAGATCATTATCATGACCGATGCTGATGTGGACGGCGCCCATATTCGCACCCTCTTGCTGACCTTTTTCTACCGGTTTATGAAGCCCCTCATTACGGAAGGTCATGTGTACATTGCCCAGCCGCCGCTGTATCAGGTGCGTAAGGGCAAGCAAATGTGGTACTATTACACCGATGAATCGATGAATCAGAAACTGGACGAACTGGGCCGGGATGCAAGCGTTGTCGTACAGCGGTACAAAGGGCTGGGCGAAATGAATCCGGAACAGCTGTGGGAAACGACGATGGATCCGAAGAACCGTACCATGCTGCAGGTTCACCTGGAAGACGCCGTGGAAGCGGACCGTATTTTTTCCGTCCTCATGGGCGATAAAGTAGAACCGCGGCGGAAGTTTATTCAGGAAAACGCGAAGAAAGTACGAAATCTGGATTTGTAATACCAGACGGGAGATCTGGTGATACTGCAGGTAAGGAGGCGGTTGGCATGAAGATAAGGCGAATAGGCATACTGGTATTTCTGGTGTTTCTGTGCAGTGCTGCCGGCATAGTCTGTGCAGCTTCTCAGGCAGCAGCCGGCACCGAGCAGACCATTGCTGTTTCTGATGACTACTATACCAATACAGGAAGCCGATATACGAAGATCGTCCAGCTTCTGACCTCTTTGCCGCCTGATCAGACCGGACTGACCGGAAAGGATACGCTGCGAATGGAAAAAAAGAAGGTAGGCGGATATTTTTATCACGTCCAGGCTCTTCAGAAAGGATCACGGCTCGTGGTGGGAGACTATTACGTTGCCAAGGATCAAAGCTGTGTATGGCGGCGTACCCATGAAGGTACTTCTCTTATTTACGGCAGTGCCGAATCGCTGCTGAAGAAAACGACTGTCACTTTTTATCCCGAAAGGCTGTCGGTTGGGCAGTACGGCGTTGTTCGCGTTTCCGTTCCCGGAGCCATGCCTTATGATATTAAAATTACCAGTCTGAGCCCGAAAGTCGTTACTGTTTCGGAGGATATGAATCTCGTTCCTGCAGCTTCCGGCAAGGCTGATATGGTCGTAGATATTACCATAGGCGGCGTGACGCGGACCTTTACGAAGACGCTGTCTGTTATCGACAAGGCAGATGACGTACAGGATAACAGACGCTCTCCGTCCGTTGGCATCGGCATTGGCTGGGGAAGCGGCGGATGGCATGGCGGCGGCATCAGTATTGGTGTTGGTCCGTGGTAGCAGTACATAGGAAAAGACCTTTTCTGTACAGGGAAGGTCTTTTCCTCTTTCTATGGATGTATATGAGGAATACGGAAGGGAAACTGTATGGACAGACGTAAGAAAACCATAGCCTTTGCTTTTTTTGTGGCTATTTTTCTGGCGGCCTTTGAAGGGGTTGTCGTATCTGCAGCGGCTCCGGTCATAGTCAAAAGTTTTCAGCAATTTGATATGATCAGCTGGATTTTTTCCATGTATTTGCTGACGACAGCCGTATCGACGCCGTTGTATGGAAAATTAGCCGATATGTATGGAAGAAAGAAAATGCTCATGATCGGCATATCTATTTTTCTCACAGGCAGCACCTTATGCGGCTTGTCACGGGGAATGGAAGAACTGATTGTCTTGCGCTGCATTCAGGGCCTGGGAGCCGGTTCAATTTTAACCATTTGTTTTACCCTAATTGGCGATATTTTTTCGCTGAAAGAACGTGCCGTCATTCAGGGCGGGATCAGTACGGTCTGGGGCATAGCCGGGCTGGTCGGACCGCTTTTGGGAGGCTTTTTGATTGATTACGTATCGTGGCACTGGATCTTTTTTATTAACATCCCCTTCGGTATACTGTGTCTGGTCATTTTGAGCACATATGTTCAGGAAGCGGAACGGACGGGCAGCCACCATATCGACTACGGCGGTGCTGTACTGCTGTCTGTCTGCATCAGCTCCCTGCTGTATGCCATTATGACGACGCCGGAAGCTACGGTATATACCTACCTGTGCTGGCTCTGTGCAGCTGTCACGGCCGTCCTGTTTTACTATCAGGAAACCCGCGCAGCAGAGCCTATCGTTCCGGTGTTTATACTCAGCGGGAAAAAACTGAGTATTACTGGCATCACCTTTATTGCCTCCTTTATTCTTATTTCCAATACGGTGTATATTCCTCTGCACATGCAGACCCTCATGGGGTACAGTGCCACTGTAGCCGGCCTTTCTATGGTTACCATATCGGTGTCCTGGTTTGGCAGTTCTTTCTTTCTTTCCCGGTATATGCAGAAATTTGAAGCCCGTAAGATCGTCATGGCCGCTTCAGGCGTACTGTTTTTCAGTTCGGCATCCCTGCAGCTGCTTCCAGATCAGGCGCCGGTCTGGCTGGTTCCGGTACTGATGTTTCCTTTCGGCATTGGCTTTTCCTTTACCTTGAATACACTGATTTTTATCGTCCAGGATTCGGTGCCTTATGAACAGCGCGGTGCTGCTGTAGGGCTCAATATGCTGACCCGGACCATTGCCCAGGCTGTCGGCGTTACGCTGCTGGGAGCGGTCATCAACAGTTCATCGGCTGCCTGGCTTTCTGTTCATGCCGCCGTACCGATGACAATGCAGGATATGTATATGCCGGGGATTTCGCCGGATATGCTGTCAGTCTTACGAGAGGCGCTGTTATTTGCCCTGCATCGGGTATACGCTGTTTCTGCACTGGCAGCTGTCATTGCCGTCGTTGTGAGCTATTTTGTGCCGCCTTACAGTAAGGCTGAATGACGTATCCGCCGTACTTCCAGGGGACAGGATGTTTGGCATTATACCTTGTCAGACAGAATAAATCACGATATAATATAAGCTAAAAAGTTTTTTATTAGCATAAAGGAGACGTGATTTGTTTTGGACTTTTCCCTAGGGAAAGAATGTCTGATCATTATTTTGCTTATTTTTGGCAATGGTATTTTTTCCATGTTGGAAATGGCTATTGTCAGCTGCCATCAGGCGCGATTGGAAGCAATGGCCGAAGAAGGCAGCAAATCGGCATCTATTGTTTTAAAACTGCGGGAAAATCCCAATAAAATGTTTTCGGCTGTTCAGTTTGGCATTACCTTGCTGAGCTTGCTGACTGGTGTCTATGGCGGTACGGAAATGGCCGGCCCCTTGTCCGAATATGTGGCTATGATCCCTGGAATGGCCCCGTATGCCTATAGCGTTACCTTGACGACAATCGTTGCCGTCATTACGTACTTGACGATTATTATGGGGGAAATCGTTCCCAAACGCATTGCCATTGACAAACCGGAAAAAATATCCTGTCTTCTGGCCTATCCCATGCTGTATTTTTGTACGCTCTGTACGCCTCTCATATGGTGTCTGTCGGCGTCTACAGCCTTGGTGACGAAACTCATTGGTGTTACAAAGCCGGAAGTATATCCCGTTACGGAAGAAGAAATTAAGCTGCTCCTGGAACAGGGGGCGGAACTGGGGGCATTTGAAAAAGAAGAACCGGAATTGGTAGACCGCGTATTCCGGCTGGCTGATATGAATGTCAGCGATATTATGACCAATCGGACGCAGGTAGACTGGATTGACCTGGAAGATCCGGAAGATACGGTGTTCAAGGAAATGATTGGATTTAATCACATTCATTTGCCTGTAGGCCGCGGATCGCTGGACGATTTTGTTGGCATGGTATCGGTGAATATGGTATTTCAGAAATACTATGATGCCGTTCATGCCGGTCAGCAGGTGGCCCTGACCAAACTGATTGAAGAATGTATTCGCAAGCCTATTTTTGTCCCTGAATCGATGGATATTATCAAAGTAGTGCCGGTCTTTCGGGAACACAGCGTACATGAAGCGGTGGTCCTGGATGAATACGGCAATCTGAGCGGTATCCTGACGTTGCATGATATTTTGGAAGTTCTCGTCGGCAGCATGCCGTCAGGAGAAAAGGAAAAGAAGGAAAAGGACAATCGTATTATCCAGCGCGGGCCCAATGAATGGCTCATGGAAGGGCTGCTGACGATTGAAGAATTTAAGGATTTCTTCCATATTGAAGAAGACCTGCCAGATGAAGAGGAAGACCTGTATAAGACGCTGGCCGGCCTGGTTACGTACGGCGTAGGCAGAATTCCCAAAGAAACGGATACGTATCAGTGGAAAGAATTTACCTTCGAAGTCATGGATATGGACAATCTGCGTGTAGATAAAATCCTGGTTACCCGCCATCCCGTTCCGGAAGCGGAAGATGAAGATAAAAAGGAATAAGTGTATACATGAATGCATTTCTGTCGGGATAGAAATGCATTCATTTTTTTATATTGTACAATTGCAT
>NZ_CATWFF010000007.1 GCF_958350005.1 uncultured Megasphaera sp.
TCCTCGACAGTGAGCTGGTGTTTGGCTTCCCCACCTTTATCGCCCAGTGCATATGTATACGTTTGGTCGCCTTCTGTATACGTTCCTGCTGCTACTAGTACACGGCCGGCATCCATCTGTTCCCACGTGCCGCCCCACTTTGTATTCGGATCAAACTCAATTGTAAAATCTCGTACTGTCCCAACAGGCTGACTCTGCAAGGCAACATGATACAGCTTAAATCTTGCTGTCCCATCTGTCACGATACTATTTATAGTTCTTGGCAAGGATGGTTCTGTTTCTGCTGTTGTCCCAGCTGTAACACATTCAAGATATGCCCAGCTTGGCAAATTCGGCGAATAGGCATAATCCCCTACACCATATGTCTTGCTGCGTTGCAATAAATTTATAGCTGCATACGCATAAGTACCATTTCCCATAAGGGCCATATTCTGCGCCCCTGCAGGCGGTGCCGGCACCATACCGCGTACGCCAGCGGCTGACGCCGTAGCTCCGACAAAATCTTTGTGGGCGTCAGTATCTTCATTGTGCGCTTTAAACTTTACATCTATCGCCGTGCCATGAGCTCCCCTGTCATTATTATGCTCCTCCAGCAGGATATAGTATTTTTCCAACGTCAAGGCATTGTTGACATCGATCAGCCCCGTCACATTATCGTTATCACCTATTGCAATACCAATACGCAGCGTCTGATACGGCATGATTTCTGATTCATCGGCAATATAACTTGTGTAGTTGCCTGCATTACTGTACGAGATTAATTTTACCGTTCCATCATCGCCATTCTTGCCATACAGACCGACTTCCCGGTGATAAAATCCCGTCTTAATGCCTTCATTATTATAGATAAATTCGCATTGGGCCTTGCCATTTCCTAAATTAAGGTACGAGGCAAGCGTAACTTCTTTCTTTGGATTTATGACATCAGTCAATGTACGTATTTCGCCGTCAAATTGCCCGTCACCCAACATGACATGGGTAATAATCAATCGGTCTTCTGTTTTTCCTGAACCAGCACGAGCCAGCATATCCATGCCCTGCTGAGTCATTTTCATATTTGGGAATTTTGCCATTTACAATTCACATCCTATCTCTGTCGTTATAATTTCAACGGGTATAGCCGCAAAGGCCATATCCCAGTCGATTGGGTCTATCGTATAGCCTGTATCCGCTTCTATGATTGCATCTTCAGCGATTGATACCATAGCGCCGATTTTTACATCTTGCGCCAAGTGCTGTATCTCCATAAAGCGGTATCCTAAATGCGCCGGCTTCAGTAACTCAATAGCTCCGTCCAGGCCCTTCAAGTCAAAGCAGCTATCCTTTGTAAACTGAATCTCAAAATAGTATTCCTCGTTCCGCGGGATGACGTCGGCTGACATGTCATTGACGTATTGATTGGCCAGATACTCCAAAAATAGCTCATTGACGATTAGGTTCCGGTTTAATATCAGCTTAATTTGCAGACGCCGGTTTAAATAATCGTCCAGCCGTGCCGGCGTTACAGCGACAAAATCCTCCCAGTATTTTAGGCCCCATGTCGCCGTGTCGATAAACAGCTGGTCCAGCACGTCTTGTATGTACAGACGTATCTTCTCATGCTCTGCGCTGGCCGCGTCGGCTAAACAACTAAATTCATGATCCTTTTTCAGATATGGCGGCAGATAACGTAATATGTCAACTGTCCCGTGCCGCAGCCAAATATCATTGCGCACGCAGCGTCACCTCCCCGACAACGGGTATCTCATCGTCGGCCAGCTCGATGTTTTCTATGTCATCATTCAGCGTCAGATCTTTGTAATCCGTAATTCCTGTCAACACTGATTCCTCAAGTATTGTATTGCCTACCTGCGCATAGGATACATAGGACGCGGTTAACGCCACTGTCTTGAAATACCCGTTGACCGCCGTCTGGATGCCGTCTTCCCTTCCGGTTCCGCTTGTCGCCGTCAGGGCAATATCTATTGTCACCGGCGTAAAACTGGCAACAGTTACGGTCGCTCCAATGGGCGCATTGTCATCAATGTAATCCTTTACTTTATGAATGAGATCTGTGCTAGCAATATTACCGTCCGCATCCATAATAAGGACTTTTACCGTACCATTTCCAGCCCATAAAGGTAGTACTTTTGCACTGCCGACACCTGCGATACTGGTCGCCCAAATCTGGTATTGATTGGCATTGCCGCTTGTCGCCGGCTGCCGCACTTTAAACAACAGACGTTCCAGTAATTCTGCGTCCGTTTCTTCTTCAAAACCGTCATATGCCGCCGCTTCATTGGTAACGGTTTGCACACCGTATATGCTGACAGGTATCTTGATGATAGTTTCCGCGTCAACGTTGTACGCTGCACCCGCTTTCTGGGCCTCCGCTTTGACTTCTGCCGTCCCATCTGCCCCAATCTGTGCGCCGGCGACCGTTAAAAAGTTGATTCCTTCGACCGTCGAAAAGAGCGAGCCTTTCGGTATGGCCGCGTTGGCCTCCCCCGTAATCTTTAAGATGACGACGGCTTTTGTCGCCGCCTTCCGCAGGATGCCATGTTCTTCCGCCTTATCCGTCAAATACGATCCCCAGCTGGTCTGTGGGAACGCCGCATCTATGATTAGATCCATTTCGGCGTATGCTTTTTCAAACTCTACGGCGTTGGCTGATAAAGTATCCCCTGCAAATGTACCGGCAACACTAGTCAGCGCATTGCCTGCATTCTCATTAAATCGCTTGCGCAGGCGGCTTAATATCGTCAGATGGTCTTCCGCCTCAAACATATTACACCTCCGTTTTTACGCTCTCTTTGCCATATACCGTACGGACATCTATGGTCATGTATATCCTCTTCTTATCCTGGCTGTACGATACGCTAGTCACAGCCAGAATATACGGATTGACGAGCAGCGCCGCTCGTATATAGTCAAACAAGCGGTTGCTCTCGACAGCATCATTGGGCACACGGCCGATGAAATGCTCTAATTCCGCACCGTAATCGTCAAAATATGCCCTGTATCGGTATCTCTCCACATATAAGGCTTTGCGTATCCATATTTTCAGGGCCTCGTTGCCGGTAACGACAATATGATTTCCTGCATCGTCGTGTTTAAATACATTGGCTTTAAAGTCCCAGTCCATTTCGCGGAACATTGGCAATGTTGTTGCCACATCTGCCACCGCAGGTGCCGCCATGAATGGATTACTCATATCATCCCTCCATCCAGCCGGACAAGCCGACGAATAAACACAATGTAATCCTGGGCGGTCTGCATATCATCGCTGCTGTAAATCGGCAGCAATGCTACTTTATCTCCGACTTCCCAGGTATCTGTATAAATCAGGCTTGCCGTGTAGTCGTTATCAATCGGGTGATTATGGCTTTCATAGGCTGCATCGCCACTGCCTCCGCCGCGATTCTGCGTCACGCTGACGATATGGCCTCGCACGGTCCGCAGGTGCCCCAGCAGGCAATACTCGTCAATCCACAAGTGGCTTCTGTCAATAGGTATGCCGTTGGCCATAATGACTAAATCCGGCGGGACCTGCACGACCTCGCCGATGATACAGCCCTGCTGCAGACCGTTGCGCTTTGCATTAGCGGTCATCATCTCAGCCAGCTGCTTATACGGATCGTCTGTTTTTCTCGCCATTTCCTCACCCCCTACTTGCTTTGATAATCTTTGTCGGCGTCATGCCGACATCCATGTAATCACGGCTGTGAACCGTGATCATTTTTGACGAACTGTTGCCGTAGTAGCCGCCATTGCCGTCATAGATGACGACGTGGTCGTCATCGCCGTATACGATGGCGTCGCCTGCCTCCAGGCTTCCTGCGTCAAAGTCCTGCAGCAGTCCGGCGCTGTCGGCGTCGGCTACCATAGACGGCACACTGACGACGCCGTTATTGGCCTCCTGCGCCAGAAACGGGCTGTAATAACCGCCGATTTTTCCTACGGCCTCTGCGCAGCCATTGCGGCCGTTATCCATCGTCTGGCCGCCCCAGGCGGACCACCCGGCATTTAATCCCTGTTCAACGTTTAAAGTCCCCGTCGCGCTGTACGTCGGCTGTTTTCCGCGTCCGGCTGATTTGAAAACAGGCTCTGCAACATCTTGCTGCTCAATAACCGGTGCAGTTGGTGTATCTGGCATATATTCCAGTGTCAGGCTCATAGTATGAACATTATCAGCAAAGCGATGCGTATCACTCTTGATAAAAAACGTCCCTTTCAGCTGCTCTTCCTGCACGACGATGCTGTATCCCGTAATACACTGAATATTTCCCAGTCCTTCCAGGCTCGACTCCTCGCGCATCTGCTTCAGCTTCTCTTTAGCCGCTTTGACATTATCTACGGTTTCGCCCTGCCTCGGCGGCTGCATTTTATAGATGCTCTGGATCATGCCATAATGCATCACGTCATCATTGACAGTAAATACTTGGCAGACACGACCAACGCTGTCCACAGCCTTGACACGATTTACCATACTTTCAATACTTTGCGAGTGCTCCGTATGGTCGACATTGACAGCATCACTGGCAATATATCCCTCAATGACTGTCCCTTTTTGTACGATCGTCACTTTGTCCAGTAAACAGACAACAGTAAAATCCAGCCCCGCCAGCGGGTAGTTTGCCGTATCAGCCCGCGTTTTATCCTGCAGCATACGAAAAATCTCCGTACAGCTCTTGCCGTCAGCAATAAAGTTGACGACCGTTGGTATCTGCAGTATATCGTCGGCCACGGGTATCCCGATTTCGGCGCAGGTCTGTTTGATAACATCCGTCACAGTTACATTACTGAATATAAGCTGTACCCTTGATTTGGCCAGGTAAATCATGTCATCATAAGCCACAAATGAATAGGTAAACTGGCTCGTGTTACGTTTGCGATAAAAAATACGTCCACAGAATATTTCAACAGGTGCCGCTGCGTCGTCTTCAGCGTAAAAGGCGTAGATAAAGCCGCCAATCTCCATGTTCAGCGGTGTAAAGGTCCTGTCATTTTTCGTCGTATTGTATGCAACCTCAAACGACAGTTTCCGTGCCGCCTGGTCGGCGTCGCCGCTCCATGTTGTTGTTGTAACGTAATGCGTAATATCCCGCATCACATCCGGCTCCGTATGGGGCGCACTGTTTTTCCGGGCCTCGTCGAGTCGCTGCTGCTCGGCAGTCGTAAGCGGCGGCGAGCTGTAATAGATAGATAATTCCATGTGCCCTCCTAAAAATTGATATACGTGTCGTCAGCCACTTGCACCCGCGTTTTGGTGACATGCAGAACTTGACCAACACTGATACTGCCGGACTTGGCAAGCTGTTTAAACATGGACAGCTTGTTGGCCTGCTGCTGCGTAATGGATGCAAACTGTCCGACAGACCGAGCCGCCACGTCCATCAGGTTGTCGCCGGGATAAACCGTAATATTACGCTCTTTGACTGTCTCGGCAACTCGCGATTTTAGCCCTGTCGCATCATTGATAACCGTTTCGGCAATAGGTCGGACGTAACGGTATTCGCGCAGGTCGACAGTAAAATATACATCGCCGGAGCCGTCGCGCTCGCCGTATTTAAGCGCCTGTATGGTACAGGCCGTACTGACGGACGTCCCGCTGATGGTGAGCTGGCACGGCTGGCCGGCCTCGGCGAATTGTTTCAGTGTCTCAATACTGCCGTATGGATCGCCGCTCGGCATAGTCTGCTCAAAGCCGTACGCCTGAGCAGGAAAAAAGCTGTCAATGGATACCGTCGCCAGTCCCCGTTTCCCCAGCATGCCGATTTCACCGAGAGCGTTTACGTTAACTGTGCCATTTTGATACGTATGTGCTATTTCAAATGATTTCGGCGATACGGGAAATGTAACCTGGTCGCCGGCGCAGGACAAGACAAAACTGGCTCCGGCATTGGAGCCAGCTCCTAATAAAGATGAAATGGCAGTCGATAAAAAATTAATAAACGACGCCATTATATCGCCCCCTCGTTTTGATTTGCCATGCGTACCGACAATTCATAGACAATTTCATTTGCAAGTTCTCTCGCTGTTTCAGGTGTTACGGCTGCGCCGGTGAAGGTAATGTTAATGTCCCCGAACGCGACGTTGCCGGACCGCCTGCCTGCCGTATAGGCAGCATTTAGTGATTGACTGTGCGGCCATACCTGTGTCCCTGTCGGCAGATTGATGACTTCAGCGCCGCGGTCATGGACGACGGCCGGACCGCCGCGCCAATACTCTGTACCAGTATACAGATGCGGCAAGATCAGGCCAAAGTGCTGGCCGCCGACGTTCGGCACCCACTCCGGTATATCGACAGAAATACTGTTGATTCCGTCGATAACAGCATTGATTGCACCGCGGATACCGTTCAATACGCCATCACATACGCCGCGAATGCCGCCAAAAATGCTGCTGAAAACCGTTACAACACCCTGCCAGGCCATTGCCCAATTGCCGGAAAAGACGCCCGTAATAAAGGTAATTACACTGTCCAGCACGCCCAAAAACATCGTAATGACCGATGTTGCAATATTAATCGCTGTCACAATTGCATTGGATATGAGTCCGGCAGCCATAATAATAGCTGACAGCAAAGCGCCACCTAAAATAGCCGCCAGGGCTTCCAACGGGATCAGTAACATGCCGAGTACTGTCCGGCCTTCAGCGGTTGCGCCGAAAAAGCCCCGCATGGCCGTTACGAGCGGTTCAAAGGTGTTATACACATTTTGCAAGGCTGGCTGTATCGCCGTCACTGCCGTGCCGACAGCATCCTGAATAGATTGCCACATGGACAAAAAGTACGGTGCGAACTGATCCCAACGCGTATACAAAAGATATACGGCCCCGGCAATGGCAATCAATGCCAACCCCAACGGCGACAGAATAAAGGCCCGCGAGGCGACAGCTGCCGCCCGCAGGCTGGTACCCAGCGACCGAATCCCAACACCTGCGGCCGTCATGGCATTGCCGACGCCCGATACCGCCTGCATCAGGCTAAAGCTTCGGACCATATTGACGGCGGCCGTCCCCGTGCTGACCATGGAGGCCCGCAGCGCTGTCAGCCGTGCCGCCATGCCCGCCCGCGTCGGCAGTGCTGTCTGCATACTGGCACCGATGCTGGCCCAGCTGGCATTGCGGGCCGTAGTCGCAAAGTCTAAAACAGCCGTTCCGGCCCGTATAGCCTCTGTCCGTGCGCTTCTCAGCCCGCGAACAAGAGTACGCGTCATGACTGCTACGCCGCGTGTCCCCTGCCCGGTATCTTTCATGCCGTTCCCGATATCAGCCAGCGTTTTATATACACCGCCGCCAACGGACAAAATGCCGCTCATAGCAAAGGAAAAGGCCGTCAATGCAACAATGCCTGCCGCCAAGTCAAAGGCAAAAACCTTCATCCCGTCGGGCATTGCATTCAGCGTGTCGGCGAAACTGGCCAATACGTTTAATACGGCCGTCACCTGCGGTGTCACTGCTGTGCCGATGCTGATAGCCAATGATTCAAAACTGCCCAGCATACCGTCCAGCGTAACCTTCATGGTTTGCTGCATGATACTAAACTGGGCGTCGGAGCTGCCTGCCGCATTATTAATTGCGTCAGCCATGGCCTGATAGTCCTCCGGTGCCGTTTTAATCAATGCCAGCAAACCACTGTAAGCGTCTTCACCCGCAAGCGCTTTCGCATATGCCACCTGCTCGGTATTAGATAAACCCATCATAGCCGTCCGCATCTGCCCGACGATCTGCTGCAGCCCGATAAAATTACCGGCCGCATCTTTCGTTTGCAATCCCAGGGCGGCAATAGCTTCGGCTGCTGGCTTCGGTGGCTCGGCCAGCCGCGAGAAGGTCGAACGCAGCGATGTGCCGATGGTACTGGCATCGATGCCGTTGTTGCGCATAATGGCCATGGCCGTCGAGAGTTCTTCAATAGATACATTCAGGGCCGCTGCCGGCGCACCAGCGTACTGCATGGCTAAACTAAAGTCCTGCATGCCTAGGGCCGACTGGTTGGCCGCCATCTGCACGACGTCAGCTACATGAGCCGCATTGGCCGCAACATCACCGCTTTTTAAATTCCAGATATTTAAGGCGCTACTGACGACGTCGGACGTTGTCGCCAGATCTTCGCCGGAGGCAACTGAGGCCGTGATAATCGCCGGCATAGCCCCCATGATTTGCTGGGCGTTGTAGCCTGCGGCAGCAAGCCGGTCCATGCCCTGAGCCGCAGCGGTGGCACTGATCGGAAAATCTGCACCGAGTTGGGATGCCGTATTCCTAAGCTGCGTCATCTCTGCGGCTGTTGCACCTGCTTTAGCGCCGGCTGCCGTAATAGTCGCGTCAAAATCAATAAACGCGTTGGCCCCCAGGGCGGCAGCCGCAACGATTCCTGCACTGACAGGCATCAGGGTATTTCCCAAATCACCGAAAGCTCTACCAACGTTTTGGATTTCCCGACCCAGCCGACGATGCATGGTTTCTGTCGCTGCCATATCGCGGCGTATATCGGCAAGGGGCCTTGTAACCCTGTCGACAAGGCGCATGACAAGGTCTATGTGTTTCTCGCTCATCTATGCTTCATCCTTTCTGCCAAGGCTTCATCATCCGCCGCTTCCTTATCTAAAAAGGCCCGGATAATCAGCCGTTCTCCTGCCCCCAGCCGATAATACGCTGACGGCGACCAATGATGCCTGCGCAACAGTGCATACATGGCCGACGTGTCGCCGTCAGTCTGGATTAGTTTTTTATTTCTTCTTTTTTCTCTTCTTCGTCGTCATCTTCATCAAATCCAGACAACGCGCGGATTTCCTTGTAGATTTTCTGTGTTTCGCCGGCAGTAAACAGCTTTTGATATACCTCTGCCGGCGTCACGGCATTCAGTTTTTTCTTTAGCGCATCCATGGCACCTGCCTCTAATTGGATGCCGTCGACGAGCGTCAGGCTTTTCATTTTTCCAATATCGGCACCCTGTACGCGCCCTTTTCTCGTCATCTGGATGCTGGATTCGTCAATTTCATCCAGCCGTTTGCCGGGAATGCTTTTCAGCGTAATGATAAACGGTACGCCTAGGGCCGCGGAAAGGCGTGGTATTTCCATGGTCTCCTGTACATCATTTCGTAACATATTGGCGTCTGCCGCCAGTAATGCATCAACTAAACTAGCCATCGTATGCCCTCCTAATCATTTGTTGCGTCTAAAATTTCAAAATCTGTAAAGGTAAAATCATAGTTGTCTTCTACAAGATTCTTCGCCGTCCAATCCATCAACGTCAGCGTATCAAAGGTTGCGTCACGGACAACGATGCGTTCCGGGCCGACGGCATCAGGATCGTCCATTTTGGCGATAATTGTCACTTTAGTCAGCTTTCCGGCCTTGATGTTATCGGACATGAGGTTCACGAAATAACTGGATACATGGTTCATTTTGATGGTTCCTGTTCCTTCGTATCCTGTAACTTTATACCCCGTAAACATCTTCTTTACCTGGTCTACCTTTTCTTTATTGAGCTTGGCCACCGCTTTGAAGGCCGTTACCTGGGCTATGTATTTATCATTAATCCATACCTCGCCCTGTGTGCCTATCATGACTTGTTCGGGATTATATGCGTCCATGCAGTATCACCTCCTAAATATCGATATTCAAATCAATGTCTTCCATGGCATCGAGCATCTTAATTTTTGCCTTCAAGAATACCTGCTTCTTCGTATCGAGTTTTTTAATCTCATCGTCCGCCATATCGGCCAGCTGGTCCTGCGTGTACAGGCCGTGCTTGAGCTGGTAATTCTTGACAGCTTCGACGTCGATTTCGCAGGTGCTATACTTGTTCTGCAGCAAGCGTCCTGCTTCCAGCTCCTTAAAATAGCCCATAATCGCCGTAATGAGCAGGCACTTGTTGTCGTAGTCGTTGGTGTACTTGCCGATATAACTGTCCTGCGCCGTTCGGCGGATGTCGTCATAAATCATATCCATGCAGTCGACAGTCTTGATCGTCTGATAGGCTTCCAGCTTCCCCTGCGTTGTCGTCACCAGCGAGTTCATAGCGCGGGACATCTTAAACTTTTCACCGTCGAAGAAGATAAAGAACTCGCCGGCATTGACTTTCTCGTCGTTTTCGTCGCCGTCGTGCTGATCTGTCGCGATGACCTCAGATAATGGCGCATATGTCGCCGAGATAGTCATGGGCGTCCCACAAATCAAGCCGGCAATACGAGCCGTATATTCCGCCGTCGTATACGTCTTCGCTGCCGTTTCGACGTACTCATTGGCAAAGTTTACGACGCCCTCGTAATCCGCATCATACTTCGGCAACACGGCTTTAACACGTTTATGCTTGTTTTCGCGGTTTGTCTTAATCCACGTGGCTACAGATTCACATTCGCTTTCGGCAATAGTCGGTATTGCCAGGTAATCCCAGCGGTCGTTGTACATTTTCCTAAGCGTTGCCGCCCATTTATCCGGTGCAGACTCCGCTGTCGCCTGCAGATACACTTTGACGCGGTACGGACTGGTAACATACCCTAACAACGCTTTGATGATGTAATCTTTATTGGCCGCCGATAAGCCTGCTGGAATATCGTCCGTCGTGTATACCGTAAACGGATTTGTCACAGCCGTTTCTACTGTCCCTTCTTCGCCTACTTTGGCTGTTCCAACGATAGCCGAGCCGACAACGCTGCTACTTGTAATGTCGGCAATTGTGTCTGCGCTTTCTTCCAAAATCAGCGCCAAAATACCTCGCTGACTCCGTTCAATCGCTTCAATGCCTTGTTCTGTAAAGGCGATATTTACAGACGGCATTCCCAGTTTTGCCATTTAATTCCCTCCTTCGTGATAGGTGCTGCGCACCGTTTCCAACTGTTTTCTATCCCTGTCTTCTGTCATGTCGTTTTGAATCATAATATCGACCGTATCAGCTTTCCGGGTGTTATCGGCATCAGCAGCCATCTTATCCCGAAGCCGAGCCGTCTTGTTATAGTACCAGGCCGTTGCAATCAGCTGCAGGATATCCTGATCCTCGCCTACGCGGCTGCTGCTGAGTCCATCAAGGTGGATATACCGACTGCCGGCAACATAAAAGCCGATATCCAGCATCTGGCGTACCGCATCCTCGACAGCCAGATACTCTATCTGGTCCCGATGATCTGTAAAGTACGTCAATACGATACTGGCCGTCGTCCGCGTCACGTTGCAGTGTTCCACCGATGTTACGGGGATGACTTTGACAAAAAAACAGGGCATAGAAAAACCTTCCAGCACCTCGTCGCTATGGACGGGGACGTGGAAGGTCTCGTCGAGTTTTGCCGCAATGGCATCCAATATATCAACATACGTAATCATAATGCGCCATCCACCGCCTTATATAAGCGCTCGGCGACATCATCCAGTATGTCGCTGCCTTTTTCGTTGGCTGTCCGCTCCATAAAATGCGTTCCCTGCACGTACCCGACGACTTTGCCTGTCCTCGTTTTTTGTACATGCCCCTGCTCCACTAAATGAAAATGAGACGACGTGGAACGGATATTGGCCTGCAAGGATGCAGACGATGTCCCTGCCATCTCATAGCGCCAGCTGTCTTTTAATTTGTGCTTGTCCTCTTTGCCGCTGTCCGGCGACGCATCTTTTAGCGCATCTACCATGCTGCGCGCCCCGCGGCGCAGGGCTTTTTCCGCTTCCATAGGATGCACAGTAATAGCATGGCCCATGTGGGCAATAAAAGTTTCAAGGTCCATCGCGATCATCTCCTACGGTTTTCAGCGTACACATCAGCTCTAATTTGACATGGGCCATGTACGGATCGACAACATATTGTATCTTGTACGTCGTTTCTCCATACCGGACGAACATGTCATTTGCCACGCCGGAACGATACCGGATGGTAATTTTTACCAAATCCGTGACCGTCTCTTTGTACTGCTCCCTCAGCTCATTGCCCCGCGTTGGCTCGATGCGTGCCCAGGTACGTATCCGCTCGACTAACAGCTGTTTAGTCAGACCGTGATCGTCTTTATACGATTCATACGCAACCAAGGCAACGCGTTTGTCCAGCGTCCCGATGTCTACGTTGATCACGACGTATTGCCTCCTGTATCATCTAATGCCGGGTAATGTGACGCCAAGCCAATATGCCGAATCAGTGCTGTTACCGCATGAGGCATTTCAGACAAATTTCCAGGCTTCGGATAAAACGTAGCCCGGTTTTCATACCAATGTGCGACAAGCAGCTTAATACACAAATCGTACAGCTTGCTGTCGTCATTACGCTTCCCCGTACACTGCTCAATGTATTCGTTGGCTCCTTCAATCAATCCCTCGATGAGTTCATCATCTTCCGTTATGTCGGCATCCAGTTTCAGATATTGCTTTGCGGCTGCAAGTAATACTGCCATGACAACACTCCTACGAGCCGGCCGCATACGTACCGGTAATTGCGACAGGATCGCCTTCCGACATGGTAAGCTGGCCTGAAATCGTCGTGCCAGTGATGTTAATCGTGCACCCTGTAATCGTCGGCGCGTCTTTTCCATTAGCTCCTGCTGTACCGTTTTTCCCAGCAGATCCTGCTTCTCCTTTATCTCCCTTTGCGCCTTTTAAATTGCTGAACGCAAAGGCAAAGGTTCGGGCCTGCGCTGTGCCGCCGGCCGTAACCGTAACAGACGGCGTGCCCGTATTTGCATCTATCGTCGCCGTTGCTCCTGTAATGGTAGCAGCTGCTCCCGGTGCACCGTTCGTACCCGTGGCTCCCGCTGCACCGGTTTCGCCTTTAGGGCCTTTCAGATGGACAGCGGTTGCCTGTCCTACATGCACGGTCGTATCTGCTACGGCTGTAATGTAGTATGTATCTCCGTTCGCATCAAAGACAAGGTCATCAACATCCGGAGTTACGCCGTCCGGGATTGTCAAATCCGTTTTGTTTACGTCTGCATTGCTCTCTACGTCAATATTTGCCAAAAAGATACGGCTGCCGCTATGCAAATTATTGGCAACTGCAATGCCGTCCTCCATATGATTCAGTTTTGCAGCCGTAATTGTCTGGTCTGTTTCCCATGTCTGTTTTTCATATGCCATATATATCCCTCCTAACTATCCTACAATCGCCGAACCAACGACGGCAGAGCCGACTATATTGTTGGTATCCGGCGTTACTCCCCCGCCCGCAGCAGTTTGACCAGGCTGTCGTATACGACAGGTTTGCCGTCGCAGACCATGATCGACTTGCGGACGATGTCGTCTGTTTCGTTGTCTTCATAAATCTTGACGCCGATGTTGAAGTTTGTATTGAGCGTGTAATCTTTAAAGTTATACAAGAAGGCAAATACCTTCGTTGTGTCCAGTGTTTCGCTGAAGCTGTCGAGGTAATTCGTCAACACGACACGACGTCCCAGGAGATACCGGTCCGGCGCAGCAGCAAGGCCGCGAGTTACGTTGGCAATAGGCTGACCGTTTTTATCTACCATTCCGGCAAACTGCATAAAGGTCTTTTTCGTCATGCACCACACAGCACCGTTTTCGTATTCCATGGGCAGCGCCGCTTCGGCATTGATAAGTGCTTGATAATCCAATGCCGCTACGGTTACTTTCTGGCCTTTCGTATCGTCTTTCAGAATACCTTCCGGCTGCCCTGTCCCAGTACCTTTAATAATGGCTGTTTCCAAGGCTTTCCCCATGGCTTCGGCCATATTGTCAACAAGGGCCGTTTCAAAAGCCGAATAGGCCATATACTCCGTTTCCAGCGTAATCGATACAGCGCAGCGAAGTTTGTAATGGCCGAAAGTAATCGAAGTGTCGAGCGTCTTCTTCTGCCGGTCGCTGCCTGCCCCTTCGGCAACCCACGTCGCTACCGGTTTAATGGTCGACGTCGGGATAATCATGCCCGTGCGGTAAGCCGTACGGTTGACAAGCGGCAGGATCATGCCCCAGGCTTCTATTTTTTCGATAATTTTGTTCAACGTAACCTGCGGGACGAGTGCGCCAATGTCGGTTGTCATGGTCGTTTCGTTGTCCCTAAATTCCGCCGGCATGGCTTCGCCGCGGCAAACGTAAGCCATAAAGGCGTTGCGGTATTCCTCGGTGTCGCGCAGATTCTTTCGTTTTTCCGTTGTGGTTTCCGGCACTTTCGGCTTCTTGCGCTCTTCTAAGCCGTCTGTATGGCCTAAATTGATTTTTTCGGCCATAGCCTGCCGCTTCTCCAGTTCTTTTTGTTCCTCATCTAATGTCCGCAATTCAGTCTCAATGGCTTTCAAGTCGACATTCTCTTTCCCTTCGAGCTGGGAACGGATTTCTTCCTTTCGTGCTCTGATTTCTGCAAGTCTAGCGTTCATAGTCTTATTCCTCCTCTGGTTTATAAATACGTTTGCAGGCGCAATCGCTTGCGCAATTCCGCTTCCTGCATAGTTTGTTCTAATTGCCTGAAATAGTCGGCGCTGCGAGCCTCCAGACTCGTGCCATCATAGGCTGGAAAGTCGACGGGCGCGACATCGAAAATCGTGCCGAAGGTTTCAATTTTGCGCAGGTAAGTCTTGGCTTCTCGATCGTCCTCTGCCGTTTCCTTTGTAACCGTAAAAGCAAAGGACATCTTGCTGATGTCGCCGCGTTTGATAAGCGCGTATATGTCCCTGCCGGCCGTCGTGTCGGCAAGCGTCGCCGAAATGCGCAGGCCGCGGCTGTCCTCGGCAAGCTGCAGCGTGTTGTTGCTCGTGCGTGCCAATACCATGGCGCTGTCGCCGTGGTTGTACCGCATCACGACGTCGGACATATCGGCATTGACAAAAGCTCCGGGCAGGATCATCTCGTAATAACGGTATCCGCTGTACTCGCTTTCCCACAGAAGCGTCCGCTCGTTAAATACAGCGGCATAGCCCGTAACGTGCATATCTTCACCTTCGGCCTGGACGTCAAGCGCCCGGTACTCCCGTTTGGTTGTCATCGTCATCACCTCCTTTGCTGTCGTCTGGTTCATCGTCCTGCCCTGTCTGATACTTCGTCTGGTCTTTCGTCTTGACATAGTTCAGGCTGACAACGATTTCCTCGCCTTCTTTGCCCGGCAGGCCGGCGTAGCCAAACAGTTCGCGTATTTCGTTCCGCTTAATAGCTCCGGCCGGTATCATGGCCGTACACAACTTGACACGGCTGGCAATACTCATGTACTGCAGGCGGTTCGTCTCAAAGATGACTTCGTTGCCGCATCCGCGCTGCCGCGGCGTAAACAGTTTTTCCGTAAACTCCTGCGACAACTTGATGGCGATGGGCTCAACGACGCTCTCGTAAAAGGCATTATACTGGTCTTCATTGTACTGGCCACGCACAATATCATTGGACAGTCCGAAATACTTGTAAATGTTATCGCGGGCATACTCCATACGCTCCTTGTCAAAGGTCGTAATATCCGACGTCAGCTGCTGGTAATCCGCCTTTTCATCCAGTGCGCCGATGCCGCTGGCGTTGTTCTGGGCGAAGGACTGAATAAAGTTCTGCGTGTGCTTTTCCAGATCTTCCGGCCGCACGACCTGCTTCCATTTAATGATTCCGCGCAGCTTGTTAAAGTTTTTAACAGCATTGATAATAGCAACTTTCACCGCCCGCAACAGGCTCAGGTCTTCCGTCAAGACACGATTATCCGGGTCGCCGAATAACTCGTTGCGGTTGTAGTGGCGGCGGACATGGATAATTTCCTCATATGGTACTGTCGCCTGCTCGCCGGCGCCAAAGGTAAATTGCACGTACAGATGCTGTTCCGCATCCTCATAAAAGCCCAGGGATGCATAATGCAGCGGCCACAGCGCTGTAACCTGCCCCCGCTCATCGCGCTGGATATAGACAAACAGGTTATTGTACGTGTAATACTGAGCAATGATTTTTTCCAGGAACTCGCTGGCCGTCATGAGCATGTTCGGCCGCACTCCCAGTATGTAGTTCAGCGGATCGTCCGGGATATTGATGATGTTGCCGTCTTTGCGTGTCACATGCCGGGCTTTCAGTTTACCGGCATGGCGGGCAATTGTATCAACGCATCTGCGTACCGTCGCATTGTCGTAGGCGTTCCCGGACCATGGTGCGTATTCGTTGCTGTACCCGTCGAGCAGTTTAGCCCGCGTCAGGTCATTACGTCCGCGGACAAACTTAAAAATGGCCTGGAACATACTGCGTATCTCCACATTCTCACCTCCTTATATCAAATTCAGGTAATTTTCCCTGTTCTGTTCCAGCACGACAAAAGCATCCAACAGGCTGGCAAAACCGTCGATACGCTTTCTCGGGTTAGATGTCTTGCAAGGCTGGATATTGTCGTTGCGGTCAACGTCGACGGCCACGTTGACCATGCACCATTTCAGGATTGGATTGTTGTCGTAATTGATCCGCTTCGCTGTCAGTTCTGCCCCTAAATTCTTCATGGGCGCACTCAGTGTCTGCTTGCCCTGGGCAACCGGCACAAGGACGCTTTCGCCGAAGGTACTTTTCATGTCTTCTACGAGATACGACGCACTCCATCGGTCGTATCCGCATTTGTACAGGTAGCAGTCATACTCCTTCTGCATTTCCTCAAACCAGTTCTTGATAAGCCGGTAATCAATGCGGAACCCCGGAGATTTGCGCAAAAGCCCCCTCTTTTCCCATACGTCATACGGCTCATTATCTTCCTGACAGCGCTTGTCGAACAACTCTTCAGGAATCCAGTACATCTGCTTGACGTATATCATGTCGTCGCCTGGCACCATGAACAGCATAGTCGCGCACGTAAGGTCTGTCGTATCAGACAGGTCGAAGCCGCCGATTCCGTATCTAGGATGCAGCGCCTGTATATCATAGGTCGCCTCGTTGTTGAGCTGCTCAAAGGTAAAGTACGCCTGCCCCGACGTTTCACGCATGTCGAAGTCCTTGCACAGCAGGTTCTTAACCAGGAGCGGCTCTTTTTTAGCCGCATATACCTTGCGGGCCAGTTCGTCCCTGTCCTTGATACTGCCCAGGGCCGGATTGGCTTTCTGCCAGCATTCCGGTTTCAGCCATTCGTCGCGGCTGTCCAACTCGTAGACGATGGGCAGGACGCGCTCATCAACATATTCGCCGTCGTCGTATCCGTTGATAATCCGCTGACACTCGTTGTATTTTTGGTCATAGATGTTGTCCCGGATCATGCCGGCTGTCGTCGTAATGAGGCATAAGGGTTGCTCGCGGGCTGTCATGCCGTCGACGATGACGTCATAAATATTCTTGTCCTTGAGAGCGTGCAGCTCATCGATGAGCGCCCCATGGACGTTCAGACCATCCAGCTTGTTGCTGTCGCTGCCCAGCGGCTCGAAGGTTCCTTCATTCATAGCACAACGGATTTTGCTGACGAGGCATTTCAGCCGCCGCGAAAAGGCCGGTGATTTCTTGACCATCCGCACCGCTTCGGACCAGATGAGTTTGGCCTGGTCCCGCTTTGTCGCGGCTGAATATACTTCCGGGCCTCCTTCGCCGTCGGCAATGAGCAGGAATAAGCCAATACAGGCCGCCCATGTCGATTTGCCGTTTTTCCGGGCAACAATAAGGATAACGTATCGATACTGCCGCAGACCTGTGTCCTTGTCGACAAAGCCAAACATGGCCGCCGTCGCCGCCTTTTGCCACAGCTCTAAGATAACCGGCTTTCCGGCCCATTGTCCTTTGCTGTGGCGGCAAAAGTTTTGAATGAAATCGATGGCAAACTGGGCCTTGGTATCATCGTATACGTACTGGCCGGGATGATGTATTTTATCAACGAGGTGCTTATACACACGCCGTACCTTGTCAGACACGACGATATGGCCGTTCTGGATTTCGGCATAGTATTTTTCGATGTAGTTCATGGCTGGCGCTCTCGAAGGAACTGGTCAAAGGCGTCCTCAGCCTGGGGCTGTACATTTTCCGGCAGGCAGGACAGCAGCGTCCGCACGACGGCGTTGTAGTTCTTGATCATCGTCGAGTACGCCTTGCTCTCTGTCGATTCCTTTTTTCCATACTGGTTTTCTCCATTCTGGTACTCCTCGACAAAGCCTATCGCATCCAGCTGCGCACCCAGGGACTCGATGTACTGCTCCATCTTAGCTGCCTGCTGTATACTCGGCATGACCAGCTTCATTTTATCCTCATCGATGCCGGCAAAAATCGCTTTTAATTCTTTAATCCGGCGATTCATGGCCGTTTTCGGGCTTACTTTTCCCATCTCCAGCCTCCTTCCTTTTAATAATAAAAATCATCTGTGCGATACCATGTGACTACACCCCCCTCGTGCGCGACATTTGTATCACGCGGAGGCCCGCCCCCGGCGGACGCTGGTAAATATTTTTAAGTCATGACCGGGGGGATAGCTTTCCTCAAACGTGACGGACATAATTTTTTATGTATCCTGTTGCTGCCATCCGCCTTCTTGCCGCCGTCACGCGTTGCCGTACTCAATGATGCCAACAGGATTACCGTCATCGTCAAAGACACACTCGCGGCTGCAGCTCTTGCCGTGTGCCTGATTATGGCAGCACTGGCACAGGAACTCCAGATTGTCCCAACCGTAGGCAATGTATGGGTTGTGTATATTCTCCGGCGTGAGCGGTGTCTTGTGGTGTACGATGAAGCGCCATTCTTCCGGCGGCTTGCCGATGAGCTTCTGATTTTGGCAGCGTTCGCAGATAAAGTTCTGGCTCAAGGCATATGCCTTAGCAACCCTGCGCCAACGCCGGGATTCGTAAAATGATTTGCTGAATGGTTTAGCCATGTCATTTCAGCACCCGATTCCGTTTTGAATGTTTAACCGGCTTATGATTCAGGTCCGTTTCTTTCGTACGCCTCTGCTTCCGTATGTGTTCAAAACATATGCATCGTTCACCGGTAATGACGAGTCGCAGGTTCAGGCATGCGCCTTTCCGATGATGGCGGCAGCGCCGGTTGTCGCAATAGACCATAAATCCCATCTCCTTTCGGGCAACAAAAAAGAGACCTTGCCGGCTGCATCGAAACAGTCCCACAACGTCTCTCGTTTTTGCCTATTTTGTTATTATAATTATATCACGTCAAGAAGCGGGGTTTTTGGGGGATTTTGGGGGAACTTTATAAAATTCATAAAAAAATTTTTCCGTGAACGCTTGTAAAGCAGCTTGATGCATTTCTTTTCGAGTGTATTCCTCAGCCAAATTCAAAGATGCGCTGATTTCTTCCCAGGTCAACAGCACGATGTATTTACCGAATAAAATAATCCGAAAGTCAGATGATTCCAGAGAACTAATTTGCCTGACTACGTTGGCCATATATTTTCTGAACTCGCTGATCGTCTGCTCTTGCTCTTCAATTTGTTTCTGGTAAGCGGCCAAGTCCTCCGTATTCCATGTCGCCATGGCCATTGTTTTCCCGCCTACTGCTTCCATGCCCGCAGTCACCCTGTCTGTCGGTCCGCCAAAAATCTCGCTCTTCATCCTCTTTACGATGATGCGGCGCTGTACGATTTCCGCAGCAATGGACCTGTACTGCTTCAAATATTCTTTAGCTGTCATGCTTATCTTCTCCCTTCAAATATTCTTCGCGGCGCATGCGATATTTGACAAGCCGTTCAATCCGCCTGCATTTATCGCTGCACAACTTTTCGCCGGCGTAATAAGTCTTGGCGTAAAATTCTGTAAACTGCACGTTGCCGCCGCATACCGGGCAGACGCCGGCTTGTTTTGAAAGCTGTATGTGCTGTTTATATTTTTCGTAACATTCATCGCAAAGTAAGGTTTCGCGGTCGCTTTCAAATTTCTGGCTGCAGGCAATGCATTTTTGTTTTCCCATATAATTGTTCCTCCTGTTCTGTCAGCAAATATACTTCAACACGCGGATTGGCTTTATCGACAGCAAAGGTGTCAGAAAATCCAATGATTTCACCCCAACCGTCATTGCGCAGTATGTCCGCTTCCTGTAAAGCATCAAGTATAAACTTTTTGGCAAAGGAAATATTATCCTTATCTCGTCGTTTGTCCTTTTCAATCCAGCGAAACAGGATATACGCCCTATCTATCCTGCGCCCGTTTAACTTGGCCATGCCCAGGCGGCACAAATAATGAGCGCTGCGGCTCATCGTATTGCCAGCGTGTACATTAGCCCTGCAGGCCCTGACGTACTCGTTCAGGCTTGGCAAGGTCCCGGGAATGGTGAATTGTATCATATCTCGCCTCCTTTCTCATCTTGACAGTAATATGCCAGCCCGCTTCATCGCTATACGCCGATTTTGCCTCCGTCAGCCTGTAACCTGGATACAACTTTTCCCATACATCCGGGCAGTCCGTCAGACCGGACAGCTCAATCAGCTTGCGCCGACTGTACTTGTAATCGTTTTTCTTTATGACGGGCTTTTCCAGATTTTTAGACGGATGCCATCTCTTTTTCCCAGTCAGCCCTTTTGTAAGATATCTGGCCAGGGCTTCCAATCCGTACTCATCCGGCTGCAGGCGGTCGACGTTGACTACGCCGATGGCCGCCCCTTTCTTTTCACCTTTGCGGCGGCGGTCGCGCCACAAGTTGGCCACCTCATCCCGATCCATGGCCCCGTCCATAATAATGTGATGGTGGATACGCGTCGGACTGCCATCCTGCTTCGTTCGGTATTCCGTCACAATGATATACTTCATCGACGCTGCAATACCTAATCGTTTACGGCGATTCTTGATACGGCGAATATACTTTTGCACATTCGCTTCTGCTTCCTCTACGGTTACCGGCATATGCCCGCAATTATACGTCGCGTGGACGCAGTAGTCTCCTTCACCAAAATTCGTATTTACAATCTGGGTGAAATACCGGCGGGAATTTTTTTCGTTCTGCTTGATTTGCTTCAAACTTGATTTTTCTGTTTTCTCTTTCCGCCCCCGTTCTCTCATATCAGCCATCTCAAATAAATCCATTTCGACGTATACCTTGCCGCAGAATATTTTCTTTTCCCTGACAAATGATTTCATGATACATCGCTCCTAAACTTATTGGATGGTCGATATGTTAATACCCATTACCAGCCCCCAGGGCCGGCAATCCGGCATAAAAAAATACTTACTTCATATATATAATATGTAATGTAAAAAGAAACAGAACTGCTATTGCAAAACTCTATCCATTCACTTTTCCCTATTGTGATTCAGGACCTTATTCTTTGGCAGTTTTATTATCGGCGGCCGACGGCCGTTGCCGCGAATTCCCATGCCAGCCCTGCATTTCCGATCGTCCTTGCATACTGGCCGCAGCGTACCGTCCAACAATACGACCCAGTCCCATTCCCCCGGCGACATTTTCTTGTGACAATACCAGCATTTCACGACAATCATCCTTTCCTCTTTTTGATCCTTTCTTCTAACCGCATCTCCCAGTCGGCCTGCTGTGCGTTAATCTGTCGCCGCAGCATAGCCTCCTGCTGTGATGTCAGTCGATAGTTACAGTTGTATGCGCCCGGTGCAAACCATTGACATGTTTTGCAGTGATTCCAGCAAATAAATTGGGTATACATCCAGCAATATACATAACTATGGCTTTCTGCGCCGCATACCGGGCAGTTCATGATGATTCCCTGCGATTAAATCGTAATATTGTTTTCAAGGGACTATATTCACATTTGTCAAAAATGATATCCGCCCCGCAATCAGGATTTAAACACCGTATTGCAATCATTCCTATGCCGGCTTGTATTTTTACAACTTCTACCGGACTCCCACAAAATGGGCATCTCTTGGTTTTCCTTTCGTACTCCTGTAGTTTAAAAACCGCCCTCATCTTTCCACCTTCTTATATCAGCTCTTCCAGCCGTTTTAATAATTTACGGGATGCACCTTTATATGTTTCCCGCTTATCCTCTTCTTCCATCGATGCTATTAATGTAAGAATTTTATTAAACGCGTCTTGTATAATCCCTAATTGGACCTGAAAGGTTTTCATTCCCGCATCTTCGTCAGCAGCTTTCTTCAGCTTTTCGTTTTCAAGACGCAAGCTTTTGAGTTCTTCTTGCTCTGGATCAACAGCAGGCATACTGGCTTCGTCCAGATCTTGCCGGAGTTGTTCCGCTTCCTCGGTCATCGCCTGCAGCCGCTTCTGTGTTTCCAGCAGATTCCCGTTCTGTATAGCGGCTTCATCTTTCAGCTTGCGGGATTTTTCTTTTTCGGCTTTAAGTTTTTCCTTTAGCCGCGCCGCCTCGTCTTCGGCATCCTTTTGCGCTTTGATGGCTTCCTGTAACTCACGCGTGCTCATGTTCCCTACATCATGGGTTTCGACAAACTCCTTTCGTTCGTCCACTGTCGGCAAGGCCAAAAGCGCAACTGCCTGCGTATATGACAACTCGGCAAAAGCGTCCAGGTCATTTCCAAAGAGAGCATCAAAGCCTTTATCGCTGTACTGATCGTAAATCTTAATCAAATTTTGCGCTGTCCTCTCGGAATAATTGACGTTCTGCTCCAACCAATCTCCCCAGGTTCCATGCGGCACAAGGCTTTTTGCCTCAGACAGGCGCTGCCCAATCTCAATCGACGCCGACAGCATGACTTTCTGCGTCTGCTTTTTGATAGTGTTGATTTCAACGGCAATGTTCTCTGCCGTCCTGATTTCTTGCACCGTACTTTCTGCATTAATAATATTATTCATATGTCATTCCCCCTTATACGGCTAGTTGTGTTTCTGTCCTCGAAGTCATATCACATTGACAAGGCTTCAGATGATGTTGTTTGGCCCATGTCAGAATACTTCGGTTTACATCTGTATTTTCACTTGCCGGCTTATTATTACGCAGCTTGGCCTGTCTGATTTCGTCGCCCCGCACTTCAATGCAGGCAATAATTTTTTCTTGATTTCGGACACCGATGATAATGCATTTATGGGCTGCACACCTGTCAGCATATCCTTTGACGCAATTATGTAATTCTTGGCTAATATCTATCAGCTGATCCGTATTCGCCGGCGCATAAAATTCATAGGAACCTACCTTATGGACCAGTGCCTGCATTTCCGGTGTGATGGCAATATCCTGTTTGGCAATCCGTTGCCTGTCATACAGGTCCATAATGGTGTCGTGCAGCTCCCGGACCTTAACATGCATACCTTCCCAAAATCCCTTTCGATTCTGCCTCGTAAGCCGGCTATACATATGCGCCGTATCACTTAGCTCCCAGCAAGCCCTGCTGTCCGCATTTTTTAATAGAATCGTTACAGCTTTATCTCCATACCGTTTTGCCAATATCTGCAAAAAATCTATAACTCGTAAGTCTCTCCAGATGCCGTTACGTACGTCTCCCAGACCGGAAGCGATCGTTATCAGATTATCTATATTATCTGTAATGCTCATTGCTTTTTTTATGACGACTGCCTGAAATGCCGACGTCTGCCGCAAATACCGGCGAACAGACGGCTTATCGGGCAGGTGAAACGCTTTGCAGACTGCCGCTGCATACGTAGTGCCCTGCCGTGTTTGATTTAATACATCGGAAAAGGCCGATATAGTTTCCCGATTGCCATCTATACTTCTCCATGTGAGATATTCGTACGGCGGTGCTGTCGGAGCGGCCAGCCGCCAGGCAATATGCTGCAGTGGATTAAACAGTAATCCTCCATCACTGCATATGCTCGTACCGGCATACATGGACGGCGTCTTGTAATGTATTTTTCCCCGCAAACGCTTTTCGATTTCATGGCGCCACGCCGTAACTACCTGCATTATTTCTTTTTTGCTGTGCCGGATAGCCGACGTTTTCTGCAGATATCGCAGCGGCGTATTCTCCGGCCATTCTGGTTTGCATATCATGTCTACGTCCAACACGTAGTTTCTAACGTCTGGTCCTCTCTGGATAAGCTGTACCGTTTGCCGCCCTATGTCGGCCCGTACAGTAAACGTATTCCATCGGTCCGTCATTTCCATATTCAAGGCATCTCCTTCACCATAACACTGCACAACTTTATACTTCATAATCAAGTCAATATAATTTTTATAGCCGACAGCCCGGAGATGTATAATAACAGGTATTATTTCGTTACCAGCAGGAGCTGCAGATTTCTTACCACTATAAAAATAATGTGAAGCATGAACTCTCTTGGCGGTTCGCCGCATCAGCCGCTGCCCGCAGCGCGGACAAGTGTACGCGTCACCTTCATCGACTCAGTACAGACTCCCATATCGCCATCTGCTTCTAAATGAAAATCTGCAGTCTATATGCATTTGGACTGCCAAATATTCATCTATATACCCTATTGCTGAGTCATAAACCTGAACGACATCGTACAGCTTGATATTTTCTGTACAAGCTAACACATTCATCTGCACACCTCTCAGTCAAATAAATCATCTATGCTGAAATCCGCCATCGCTTGCGGTTTTGACGCCACACCGACCGTCGTCCCAGCCATCACAGGGGATGATGGCGTAATATCCCCGGCAAAGCCGAAGTACTCGTATACGTCCCTGTCGTTGCAGACTCCGCAGCCATTCACTTGATTTTTACGCGCCCGTTCCTGCAAAAATTTAAAGCAGCCGTTCAGCGTCTTATCCATCGTTACATGGTCCGCATCCTGCGGGCATACCTCAAGGTGCGCCGCTACAAGGCGGCAAATTTCCGTCATATACAGCTGTTTTGCTTCGTCCGCTTCTTTTTGCAGTCTTTTGATAACGTCATTCATAGTATTACGTCCTTTCTTGTGATATAATGAAAGGGCAATGGCGCAAAACACATTGCCCTTAGCTATCGGAGACGGCCATCCCCGATAGCTTTTTTCTTTTTACAGCTGTAGCAGGATATCCGACAAATACCAGTTCTCCCACATCAGCAGCCCGATAACGATTAACAGCGTTATAATAATAGCCCCGCCGCAAACCTGTATATATCGTATTTTTTCTTCTAACCTCCGAATAAGCTGTTCCTGTATTTTCACTGCAGCAACTCTCTCTTTTTCATATTGTTTGACTTGTTCATCAAAGGCTTTTGCGTGCCGCTCACTGATTACAACCATAATCGGATTCATTTCTTCGTCCATTTCATTCACCCCTTACGTCAATTCGATTCCTGGGAATATTTCATCATAATCGCCTTTTTTCTGTAATCCTTGCCGCATCAATGCTTTCTTCCGCAGCCATTGGATTGCCGATTCTCGTTCAAAGATATACATTCGTTTTTGTTTAAAACAGGGTATGCCTTCATGGATCCATTCATCGACTATTTCAACGGCACAGCCTGTTACACAGGCCAATTCAACACGATTATATGTAATCCGATTTCCTAATGGTACCTGATCACGTATTCTTCTTCCTGCCATATCACCATCACCATCCTTTCTGCATCACTTCCCATCAAGTTTGTTCAGGGCCTCCGTCATCATGATCTTTTGTTGTTCCATAGAAGCCAAAGCAGCCGCATTAATCTGCTTATGCGCAACCAGTCCTTCGCGTTCCAAAATGGATTCTATGGC
>NZ_CATWFF010000008.1 GCF_958350005.1 uncultured Megasphaera sp.
ATGTATTTTAAGATATTTTTATATAGATTATTAGGATATGGGGGAACGAAGATGAAGAAGATGTATAGAAATATGCTTGTTGCCATGATGCTTACTGCCATGGGAGGAACGGCGCTGGCTGCAGATACTGCTGTCCGTCCTGTTGATATTACGCCGGAACTGCGGGAGGAGCTGGCTCAGAAAATTGCCGATGATGCAGCTCAGAGCGCACAGAGAGCGGCTGCAGAACGGGCGAAGACGAAGGAAGTCGATCCTGTCATCGTCGTCGGCCGTGTGGCACCGGATCAGGCAGTGGACCTGACGCTGCCCAAAACGGTCCGCATGGCTCTTGATTACAACAGGGATATTAAAAATGCACACTATAGTCTGAAAAGTGCAGAATATAGCATTGATGAAGCGCGGGCCGGGAAAATGCCGGAAGTAAGTTATACCTTCGACGCCGGCCGGTCCAAGACATCCAGTGCCATGGGATCTACCATGGGCAACAGTTTTGGCAACGGCCTGAATGTGACGATTCCTATTTATACGGGCGGGTTGGTTGAAGGAAACATTGCCGTAGCCAAGCTGGGCAAGACGACGGCGCAGGAAGAAATTCTCCGTGTCGAACAGGCTACGAAACTGGCTGCTGTACAGGGATATTTTGGACTTCTTGCCTACGAAGAACTGCAGGGAGTCTATCATGAATCGGTAACCAACCTTCAGGGCCACCTGGATAATGTAACGGCTCAGTATAATGTCGGCACTGTAGCCAAACTGGATGTTCTTACGTCTAACGTATCGCTGGCCAATGCCAAGACCGATGCCGTTACGGCCGACAACAACGTTGCCAATGCCGAAGCCAATCTGAATAATATTCTGGGCTTGCCGCTGCAGACCAAACTGGTTCTGTCTGATCATACGCTGCCTTTTGATACGTATGATATTTCCCTGCAGGAAGCACTGGACTATGCCATGAAGTACAGACCGGAAGTTCTCCAGGCAGCTCTCAGTGTCCAGTCGGCAGAAGAAAATATCGGCATTGCCGGAGCCGGCAATAAGCCGACCGTATCGGTCAGTGCCGGAGAAAACTGGAGTGATGACACCTTCCCAGGCACGAGCAATAATGGCTGGAAAGTAGCCGGCGGCGTGACATTTAAATTTTATGACGGCGGCGCAACCAAGGCCAAGGTAAATCAGGCAAAACAGGCGCTGCTGACGGCCCGCGAAACGGAACAGAAAACCCGTGAAGCTGTACAGCTGGAAGTAAAGCAGGCGTATCTCAATATTCGCAGTGCAGCTCAGAAAGTAGAAGCAACGCAGTCGGCAGTGGCCCAGGCAGAAGAAAGCTTTAAAATTGCCCGCGTCCGCTATCAGGCCGGTGTTGGCATTAACCTGGATGTTCTCGACGCTCAGCTCAATCTGAACCAGGCTAAGACCAATCATATTCAGGCTTTGTACGACTATAATGTCGGCATTGCTCAGCTGGAACAGGCTATGGGCGTCGATGTCCGTTCCGGCGTCATCCATCCGGAAGCACGTCAGTAGTCCTGAAATTGTGTCCAGTAGCGGCAGTTGGATTATCAATAAGAAAGCAGGGCGGAAAACAAAGTTAAACGTTTTTTAACAATTTGCGTATACTGCGTGTTTTCTGGCCTCTGTTTCTTGATTTTACACAATAGCATAGGTAGAATAAAGGGAGAATTGTAGTTATACAGTTTTCCCTTTATCTGTATATAAGGAGTTCCTTTGTGAAGAAAAAATGGATAGCAGGCTGTGCCGTGTCGGCCTTCTTTTTATCAGCGTGCGTGGTATTCTGGATGGAAAAGCCGGCATTGACACAGATGCTGAACGATACCGTACGGACAACAGCAAACAGTAAATTGAATGGAACCCTGTCGTTTGACTCTATGGATATTTCCCTGTCCGGTAAAGTCATTATTTCCCGGCCCGTTATCCGGGATACAGCCGGACAGGTCGTTTTGGAGGGAGACGATGTACAGGTATATGTCAATCCCAGTAAGATACTGCCGTCTCTGCGCAAAGGAGCAGTGCTGGAAGCACTGGATACGATTGATATTCGCAAGCCTGTGCTGCATGTGTGGGAAGGCAGTGATGGCACCTGGAATATAGCCTCTCTGATTCGAACGAACAACGAAACGAAGGATACAGGATTTCGCGGTACTGTACGGCTGGAGGAAGGGACTGTAAGGACCCGGCTTCCTGGGGGACAGCTCGTCGTGATGGATAATCTGCAGGGAGGCCTGTCTTTTGCCAATTATCCGACGAATCTGGCTGTCAATGCCGATGGGTATGTAGATGGACAGGCCGTCAGTGTATCCGGTACGTATAAGTCTTCTCGACACTACAATGTAGTCGTACAGGCCCGTAAAATAAACGCACTGTATGGTGTTCCCTTTCTGCCTGGCAATGTAGATGTAGCTCTTCACAGCGGGACTGTTGAAAATGTGAAAGTCCGCGTTGCCAATGACCGGAAAGGCTTTTTCCTGTCCGGCCAGGCTGATGTATCCAATGGTTCGGCATCGGCATACGGTGTCGATATTGGTGATGTAACGGGGCATGTAGATGTATCCAGCCATGATGTCAAACTCCGTCAGCTTCGTGGTACCGTAAACGGACAGGCCTTCAGGGCTGACGGGACGGTAGTAACCAATGGCAGTGAACCTGTTTTCGATATAGCTGTCGATGCGCCAAGTGTGTCCCTTGACGCCTTTTCCGACATACTGCCCGTTTCTGCAGAAGGAACGGCAGGCTTTTCCGGTAAGATCTGGGGATCAGCCAGTCGACTGAATGGGCAGGGAAAACTGCATCTGTCGCATGTGTCTTACAATGGCTGGTCTCTGGATGAAGGATCCATGGATATTTCCTACAGTGATCATGTACTGCAGGCTGCTAACCTGGAACTTTCCGGATGGGGAGGAACGGTTCGCGGCAAGGCCACCTATCAGGATAATACTGGTGCCTATGCGGCTTCCCTTCAGGCTGAGCACATCGATTTGTCGCAAGTGCCGCAGGTATCTCCGGCTGTTGCAGGCTCTATTGACGGGACCGTGCAGGTTTCCGGCAACAGTCAGGACCATTCTGTATGGGCTGCAGCGCATGTTGAGGCGGCAGGCTTGTCCTGTAACGGACTGGATGTGCAGAACCTTTCTGCTGATGCTACGTACGCCAATGATATCGTGCAACTTGCTGATTTGCGCGCATCTGTCGGCGGCGGCACCATTCAGGGCGGCGGCACCTATGATGTGGCTTCCCGCATTCCGGATATTTCCTTTACAGCCCATGAGATTCCTCTGGATGTGGCAAGCCCCTATGCCGGCATTCCCATGTCCGGAACGGCCTCTCTGACGGGACATGTGTACGGATCAGACTGGAACTGGGATGTACAGTTCAATGCAGCCAACGGCGCTGTTCAGCAGATGCCTTTTGACAGCATTGACGGCTCCGTACGGGGCAGAGGCCGGATCATAGAGATTCCTGCATTGTACTGGCGGTATGTAGATGGCGTTCATACCCTGCAGGGGCGGGCAGATTTAGACAGCCGGGAAGTGCAGGGCTCCCTGAAAACAGAACACATGCGGATTGAAAAGCTCTTGCCGGCCATAGGCAGAAGCGATATTCCCATGACCGGCTGGGCTGATAATGTCGTGACCTTCAGCGGTCCTGTTGATCAGCTGAAGGCGTCTGGTGCCTTTCGTCTGACCAGCGGTTCCTACAGCGGCTATTTATATAAAAATATCAGTGCTGACTACCGTGTCGATGATGGAACGGTATACCTGAAGAACGGCGATATTTCATCATACAATGCGTCTGTATCTCTTGCTGGCTCTATTGGCAAATCCCTTGATCTTACGATTGAAGGCCGGCAGCTGGACATTGCCCGCATGATGCCGGGAAATAAACTGCCTCGCAGCGGACTGTTCAACATCAAGGCTCATGTTGGCGGGACCATGGACAATCCTGCTGCCAGTGGAGAACTGCGGTCAGACAGCCTGACGATTAACGGCATGCCGCTGACGAATGTTCATGGCGATTTTGCCTATTATGACCGTATGATGCGCCTGACTGATCTGCATGTAGAGCAAAATGGCGGTTCTTTTGACGGCAACTTGCTGTACCGGACAGAAGATGGCCTGATTCGGGGCATGGCCAGCGTACAGGGCGGCGATATTGCCAGTGCGCTGAAACTGGCAGGTGTACCTGTTCAGAACGTAGAAGGACGGGTAGACGGCCGTGTCGATTTAAGCGGTACCCTGCACAACCCGACAGCAGCGATTCAGGGCTCTGTTTCCCAGGCTTCCCTGGCCGGCATGGCTGTGTCACCGACTGACATAGATGTTAAACTGGAAAATGGCGTCATTACGGTAAATAAACTGGCCCTGGAAGCCGGCAGCAGTTTGCTGGCTGCCCAGGGAACCTATGCGATCCACGGACCGGCGGCCATTCAGTTTGCAGCACGTAATTTTCCATCTAAAGTTTTGCTGGGAATTGCCGGGCGGGATGACATTCAGGTTGATGCACCTATTGATTTTTCTGCTGAACTGGGCGGTTCCGGTGACGATCTTACGGCGAATGTATCTGCTCAGCTGGGCAGCGGTACGATTAACGGCATTTCCTTTACCAATGCCGTTGCCATGCTCAATATTGGTGACGGAAACATTCACATTCAGCAGGCCTATTTGGCGCGGGATCCCTATAAGGCCGCAGCTTACGGTGACATACCGGTCAGTGCTCTTCACGGCGGCCGGGGAGCGGAACCGATGAATGTAACGGTCAAGCTGGATAATGCCGGCCTGGATGCGCTGACTTTTCTGACTCCCTGGATTACCAGCGCTCAAGGCGATATTACAGGTTCTCTGAAAATCGGCGGCACCCTGGCAGATCCGCAAATTTATGGCTCACTGGGCGTTCAGGACGGATCCATGCAGATTCGCGGCATTTCCTATCCCCTTCGCAGTATAACGGGGCAGCTTGCTTTTAACGGCACTTCAGCTTCTGTCGAAGGATCAGCAACGATGGATAAGGAGGGGGCGAAACATCCCGGCACCGTAGCGCTGCAGGGACAGGCATCCTGGCAGGGGTGGCAGTTTACCAAGTACAGCGGTTCCCTTGATGCGGACCGGCTGGCTGTGGACAGTGCATACTTTACAGGTCCCTTGACGGGTCATTTGAGTATTGCCCCAGGTGATGCATATCCGCGGCTGGGCGGTATTATTACAGTGGATAACGCAACTATCGATGTGCCTCTCAGCTTATCGGAAAGTACAGTAGCTCCCAATGTGGAATTAGACGTTACCCTGGCGCTGGGGGATAAAGTTCGGTTGTATAATCCGGCATTATATGATTTAATGGTAAACGGGGCTGTAACATTTAAGGGCACAGCCAGTCATCCTGCTCCATCGGGACGGTTTGAAGCCAATGGCGGAAAAATCCATTACTTGGATACGAATTTCTCCATCAGTAAAGCCAAAGCTGATTTTTCGCAGATGGATTCGTTCCTGCCGGTTATCGATCTGGAAGGGACGAGCCGCGTAGGCCAGTATAATGTGCTGCTGACACTGCGGGGGCCAGTAGATTCTATGGATATGCTTCTCCGTTCCAATCCGCCGCTGACGAGACAGCAGATTATTTCACTTATTACGCTGCGCAACAGCAGTGGCAAACAGCAAAGTTCGTTGACAGAAGAAGATATGAATGCCCTGGTGGGCTCAGGTATTCGCCTGACCCTGAACAGTCTGGGTATTACGCAGGAACTGGAACGGGCTTTGTCTCTCGATATGGTTACCGTTACCAATGGCTCCCTGGACCTGGCTGATAAAAATACGGATATGAGCCGCAACTACTATAACATTGAAATGGGCAAGTATTTGTTCAACAACTTTATGGTTACGGCAGCCTTTGGCCTGAACCATGATGACAATCGGTTTGGTATCCAGTATGATTTGGGCAGCAAGTTCAGTCTGAATGCCTGGACGTCAGATGACAATGCCTTTGCCGGCGGCCTGTACCGCTATTCCTTCTGGTAGGAAAAGGGAAGGGCCGTTTATCCATGATGGTCTTTGCAAAAAATATGTAATTTCGTGCAAAAATACAAAAAAAGGGGATTGACAACAGATTTCATTGCTAGTATGCTGAATTTGTTACTCTTTTTGGTACAACCACGGCGGGGCATATAAAAACCGTTGTGCCGGCAGCATAGAGCCAGGTTGTACAAGTTGATTCAATGGCATGAATGGCTGAGACAGTACCTGGTTTATGCTATGAGATAAAGCCAGTACTGATTCACATAAACTGTATCGGTGCCGGAAGGCAGATACGGACTGCTGTACGCAATGTAATGGCTAGTTACATCGTACAGAGATTACGAAATACTAAACGGAGGTTTTTATGAATACGCGAAAAAAGAAAATTCTTGCCCTCATGATTACCAGTGCTATGATGACATGCAGCGTTTGGGCAGCTGATGATGGGGTTACTGGGTATGAGCCGACAAGCGGCGGCACTGCTAATAAAGCGTCCAGTCCCGCACCGGCAGCAGATGATAAGGTAGGCGTCAATGCCGTCGTCACCTCAGCAGCCGATGCTTCTACAGATGCTGCCATGAAAGGTGCGAAATCGGGACTGACCGGGTATGAAACGGAAGAAGAAATGGCAGAAATTGCCAGCGGAAAATCTCCGTCAGAAGTACAGCTGCAGGCAGAAGAAGCTGTACAGGCCGCTGCGGCAGCACAGGCTGCGGCTGCTCCCAAACCGGTAGCTGAGACCCTTCCCGGCAAGGCCGTACAATTCCCGGCCAGTCTGCCTAATTACCAAATTGATACGACCGTTCCCGGTTATCCCATGGTCGTCGTGCCGCAGGGACAGGAAGGAAATCTTCCCTATGGAGACTTAGTGGCCGATTCTGATGTAGCTCCCTATGCAGGAAAACTGGCGACTTCCGTTACGGTCAGCCCCGTGCCGGACAGCCGTATAGAAGCACAGATTCTGCCGCGCCTGGCTATGCGTGTCGGCGATGCTGTCAATATTGACTATATTCGCCATGACTTGAACGTCATCGGTTCGACTGGATTATTTTCGACAATTAAACCGGCCTTTACCAATGTTCCTGAAGGGGTGGCGCTGAATTATACGGTTCAGCTTAATCCCGTCGTCAAAGGTGTGGAATTTGCCGGCAACGAATCTATTCCTACGGACGAACTGGAAAAACTCGTTTCTGTTACGCCTAATTCGGTGCTGAATACGTCTATTGTCAGCCATGATATTGCTGCCATTAATACGCTGTATGGTAATGCCGGCTACATGATGAGCCGCGTATCGGCTGTAAATATGGATGACAAGGGCATTCTCCATATCGGCATTTCCGAAGCACATGTAGAAAGCATTATTCTGCGGGGCAATACGAAGACGCGGGACAAAGTTATTCTGCGGGAACTGCGGTTTAAAAAAGGCGATATTTTCAATAAAGAAGTAGCCAGCCGCAGTATTCAGCGCGTGTACAACACGGGCTATTTTGAAGATGTCAACGTCCGCCTGCTGCCAGGGAAAAAGAATCCTCAAGACGTTATTGTCGAACTGGACGTAGTAGAACAGAAAACAGGCTCTATTACGATCGGTGCGGGCTATTCCGATTCTGACGGCCTTGTAGGTATTCTGGGCCTGAGCGAAACGAACCTTCGCGGCACAGGCGATAAGGTCAGCATTAACTGGGAATTTGGCGGCAATACCGACTCGGATCGGAACTATATTTTCTCCTATACCCATCCGTATCTTAACGATGCCGGCGATTCCATTGGCTTCAGCATTTACGACCGCGAATCGGAATATGATGACTACGATGAAAACGGTGATTCTGTTGCCGATTACGATAAACGGACAACTGGCGGCAGCGTTACGTACGGCCGGGCCCGCAGTGAATATGTGAGCGACTTCTTTACACTGGAATCGAAAAAGACCAAATATACGGAATATAACAGTGGTTTAGATTATGAAACATTAGACCGAGAAAATTATCCTGGCTATGAAGACTACATGGACAATAACTTTGGCCAGACCAACAGCCTGAGCTGGTCCCATGTATTCGACAACCGCGACAACGTCTATGATCCGACGCGGGGCAAGCGCCTGTCCTTTACAGGGTTCTGGGCTGGCAACGGTCTGGGTGGTGACTTTGATTACTTCAAGTTCATTGCTGAAAACCGCCTGTACTACAAAGTCGGCCGGGCCCATGTCATTGCCGTACGGCTCATGGGCGGCATTGCGACAGGCGATATGCCGTACAATGATCTGTTTACCTTGGGCGGCGCCGATAATCTCCGCGGCTACGAAGATGATGAATTCCGCGGCAACAAGATGTATCAGGCTACTGTTGAATACCGGTATCCTATTGCCAAGAAGATTCAGGGCGTGTTCTTTGCCGACATGGGTAATGCCTGGGATGGCACGGAAAACATTCCCTGGTACCACAACAGTAATAAGATCCATTATTCAGGAGGCCTTGGATTCCGCATTACGACGCCAATCGGTCCGGTTCGGCTGGACTATGCTATGAGCTCAGAAGGGGGCAAGTTCCACTTCAGCTTCGGCGGTAAGTTCTAAGGATAGTATGATAAAGAAATAGGATGCTTTGCCTGGCAGCAGGCTCCGGCATGGCCGGAGCCTGTGCTGACCGGGCCGGCATCTGCACAGGTGAGATTTTTGTCTGTATATAGGCGAAAGGGTGAATGTACGATTATGATGGCAGAAATGGGTAAGAAACGAAACATTAAGATTTTTTCCGGCGTTATTGCGCTGATATTTGTTCTGAGTATTGCCGGACTGGCTGTAATGCAGATGGGCAATCCCGTAAATGCTGCACCGTCCAGTAATATTGGCGTCGTCGATATGAGCAAAGTCATTACGCCGGACAATCAGGATGCGGTAGATATGCAAAAGCAACTGCAGCAGGCCGGTGAAGATATGCAGAAGCAGTTTGAAGAACAGTCGGCCAACATGACAGATGAACAGAAGCAGGAACTGTTCCAGAAGATGCAGGGCGATATGGCCAAGAAACGTGACGAAATTTTTAAGGGATTACAAGATAAAATTAACACGGCTGTTGGCAATGTAGCCAATACGAAGGGACTGAGCCTCGTTGTCGACAAGCGCGCCGTTTTATATGGCGGTACAGATATTACCGACCAGGTTACGAAAGAACTGAACAACAGTCAGTCTAAATAAGGAAGGCCGCAATGAATCGGAGATATGCAGTGCTGGTGGGCATTCTCGTCGTTGTTCTGTCCATTGTTCTGTCCATTGGTCTGGGACTGTATACGTTTAAGCGGCCGCAGCCGGTTCCGGAGGCGGCCATGCCGGTATATGCCTATGCCGATGTGGAGCACATCCTGATGAGTCATCCCCGGTACAGCGAGTATCACCGCCTGGAACTGGAATATAATGCCATGGTGGCGCAGTATCAGTTTGAGCAATGGAACTATTCTCATAAAGCCGCTGCTGAAGGCCCTGTATCCCGGCAATTTGCTGCCGTAGATGCGGCAGGAACAGAGGCATTGAATCAGGAGCTGAAAGCCCGAATTGCTTTGAAGGAAAACGAGCTGAATCATGGCCTGCAGCAGCAATATGAGAAGCTGGTGCAGGAAAAAAAGAAAACCCAGACTGTCATTTCCAATGCAGATAATCTTAAGATTGTCAATTTACGGCTCAAGTTACAGAATCTGATGCTGACGGAAGAAGAAAAAAAGGAAGCAGAAGAAGAATTGAACCGCCTTCTGAGCGCAGCTGGAACGGACGTAAAGGTTACGAATCAGACAGCTGCGGAAATCGATGCGGCTATGGCCCCGTATAGGGAAGAAGCAAAAAAGACGCTGACTGACTATATGGCAACGGTCAAAGCGGAATTGGAACAGCGCCAGCAGAACAGCCGCAGCGCCTTTGATCAGCAACTGGCAACGATTCAGGACCGGCCAGATCCGGCGATCTGGAATCAGCAGTGGAAAGAGAAGCTTGAACAACAAGAACGGCAGATGAATGATGTAAAAACCGCGATTATGGCGGATATCCGTGAAAAAGCAGGCGATGTAGCTCAGGAAAAAGGCATCGATATGATTTTTGGCGAATATGCCGGCATAGGAACGGCAATTGATGTAACAGATGATATTATTGCCAAACTGGCGTAACAGGAGGAACGGGAATGAGCAGAAGTTGGAAGCGCCTGGCCGCAGCGGCAGTCCTTGCCCTTTCGGCAGGCGTTCTTGCCGGCTGCGGCGGTGCCGATAATGTAGGTGTCGTCGATATGCAGCGCGTGCAGAAAGAAGCGCCGCTGGTGCAGCAGTACAAGACGAAAACAGAAGAAAAGCAGAAATCTGTAGAACAGGAACTGCAAAGTGCCAAGGGAACTGTATCTGATGAAGAATATCAGAAAAAGCAGCAGCAGGCACAGCAGGAACTGAATATTTTTGCCGCCAGTATGCAGCGGCAGTTTATGTCCGATATTCAAAGCAAGCTGGCTGAAGTTGCCAAAACGAAGAATGTCGGCATTGTCGTCATTAAAGATGCCGTGCCTAATGGCGGTATTGATGTGACGGACGAATTAATTGCAAAATTGCAGTAAAGGGGTTGTCTACAGTGAAAAAAACAGTACAGGAATTAGCCGAGTTTCTTGGCGGTAAGGTCATTGGTAACGGCGAGGTTCTTATTGATGACGTAAAAGGGCTGGCAGAAGCAGGAACGACGGATATTTCTTTTGCCGTCGATCCGTATACGGAATATTTGCCGCAAGTTCATGCCGGTGCCGTCATCGTAGAAAAAGAAGTTCCTGCCGGCGATAATACGCTCATTGTCGTAGAAAATCCCCGCCTGGCCTTTTCAAAACTCCTCGTACTGTTTCATCCCCGCCAGTCTGTCGAATCAGGTATCCATCCTTCGGCTGTTATCGACAATACTGCCTCTGTTGGTACCGGTACGGCCGTTATGGCTTATGCAGTTGTTGGGAAGCATGTCAGCATTGGCGAAGATTGTACGATATACCCTTATGTCTTTATTGGTGACAACGTGAAAATTGGCAGGGGGACGGTTATTTTTCCCGGCGCTGTTATTCATGAAAACTGCGTATTAGGCGAACGGAACGTCATTCGTGCCCATGCCGTTATTGGCGGCGAAGGCTTTGGCTTTGCCACGAAAGATGGGCGGCATACGCGAATTCCTCAGATTGGCAATGTTGAAATCGGCGATGACGTTGAAATCGGCGCATGTACCTGCATCGACAATGCTACGTTGGGATCGACGAAAGTAGCCAGAGGCACGAAAATTGACAATCTCGTCCATTTAGGACATAATGTTGAAATTGGTGAAGATTGCTTTATTATTGCACAGACAGGCATTGCCGGCAGTACAAAAGCTGGCAATCATGTTATTTTTGCCGGTCAGACTGGCTGTACAGGCCATATTACGATTGGCGACAATGCCGTGTTTGCCGGAAAGTCAGGAATTGTCGGCAATATGGAAGGCAATCAGACCTATGCCGGCTTTCCGGCCCGTCCTCACATGGAATGGAGCCGGACGCAGGTCTACATTAAACGGCTGCCGGAAATGGCTAAAACAATTAAAGCCCTGGAAGAGAAGATTGCTGCCTTGGAAAAGAAGGCTGACAAATAAAGGAGAGCTGTATGTATACATTCATGAAAGTACTTGGTTGTATCGTGTGCCATCTACCGGAGGGAATGCGTCGTCAGTTTGGTGTCTTTCTGGGATGGTTTTTCTGGACCTTTGTGCCGATGAAGCGGAAGCGTCTGGCCCAGCAGCAAATCCTGGACTGCGGCATTACAGAAGATCCGCAGCAGGCCATGGCCATTGCCAAAGCCAGTACAGTACGCTTCGGCCCCATGATAATAGAAGTCCTTTCGTATCCATTGTATACAAAAGACGTGCTGGCAAAAAAAATTACTTTCGTAGGGCAGGAATATTTGGAAGACCTGAAAAAAAGCGGCGAAGGGGCTGTTTTTATGGCTTCCCATGCCGGTAACTGGGAGCTTCTCGGCGCAGCGCTGGCCATGAATGGATATCCGCTGATTTCGGTTGCCCAAGAACAGAACAACAAAGGCGCCGATCGGTTTATCAATGAATATCGGACCATGATGAAGCAGCACGTTACGTATAAAACGGGGATTCGTGATATGATCCGGTTTCTGGCTGAAGGCCGCTATATTGGACTACTCATGGATCAGGATCCTGGATACGCAGGCATTATGGTCAAGCTGTTTGGCAGAAATACGCTGACTCCAGATGGTCCGGCAAAACTGGCTTCCCTCAGCAATTATCCGATTGTGACCGTCTTTATTCATGAAGACCGGCCATATCATCATGTAATTGAAGTGCTGCCGCCATTTCGTCCCTGGCCACTTGGCGAGAAAAAGACAAAAGAGGAAAAAAAGCGTATCATATACGAGGTAACGCAGCGGCTTAATGACCGCCTGGAAGCACATCTTCGCGCTTATCCGGAAGATTGGTTCTGGCTGCATAATCGCTGGAAATGGACGAAGCGCTATGAAGAGAAACGACAGTAACTGGAAAACCGCCGCATACAGAAGCAAGGCCTGTCTGTATTCGGCGGTTTTATAAAAACAGAACACTCCGCAGGGATGGGAGAGATAACTTGTGGAACAGAAATTAACATGGAAGCAGTCGGCACTGCGTCAGCCGGCTTTGATACAACAATATATACAGCCATTAGCAGATATCTTTAAAGTTCTTGGTGATCCGACGCGGCTGCGAATTTTGCAGACTCTTATGGAAGGGGAACGATGTGTCCGGGATATTAGCGACCAAATCCAGATGGGCCAGTCTGCCGTGTCTCATCAGCTGCGGATTTTGCGGGATGCCCGGCTCGTCCAGTTCCGGCGCGACGGTAAAGTCGTATATTATTCTCTGGCAGATAATCATGTATTTACCTTGCTGTCCGTAGGCCTGGAACATGTTGCGGAATAAAGCAAGTGTACACTGCAGGACAAAGGAGTGTGAAAACAATGTATGTCTGCTTAATGCGCCATGGCAAAGCGGAACCGTATACTGCCGGCTGTGATGATGGAGCGCGCAAACTGGTAGATAAAGGAAAAAAGCAGGTTGCTGCCGTGGCGGAAACGGCACCTATCTGGTGGCCTGCCGGAAAGACCGTCATATGGACCAGCCCATATATACGCGCCCGTCAGACTGCTGAATATATGTATCAGTCTATTTCCTGTACGGAAATGCATACTCATGAGGCAATTGCTTCCGGCAATTGGGATGCTGTGTACAGACAGATCCTTTGCCCGGCAGCGGCAGATACGATATGCATTGTCGGCCATTCCCCCTATTTAGATCAGTGGGCTTCCCGCTGGACTGGCAGTACACTCGAGTTTAAGACAGGCAGTATTGCCCTGTTTTCCTATGATCCCTATGCAGGCGCTGCCGGAGGCGGCAAGTTATTGCTGTACCTCCATCCGGAAACTGCCAAACAGATGTATGGCAACTGTAAAAAGGAGGGGTTTATATGATGAAACACGTATTATCCATTGCCGGCACCGATCCATCCGGCGGCGCTGGTGCATCTGCAGACTGCAAGACCTTTTGTGCCCATGGCTGCTATGCCTTGAATGTTATTACAGCCGTCGTTTCGCAGAATACGCAGGGCGTACGCGGGTATATGGATGTTACGCCGGAACTGATAGCCTCGCAGCTGGATGCGGTCTTTGAAGATATTGACGTCGATGCTGTTAAAATTGGAATGGTCAGCGTACCGGAAACGATCCGCATTATTGCTGATAAGCTGCGGCAGTACGATGCACCTGTGACCGTTGTTGATCCCGTAATGGTGGCGACAAGCGGACATCGGCTGCTGGCTCCGGAAGCGGAAAAAACACTGACAGAAGTGCTGCTGCCATTAGCTGATGTACTGACACCGAATATACCGGAAGCCGAAGTGCTTACAGGCCAGCCGATTGAAACGCTGGCACAGATGAAAAAGGCAGCCCAGGATATTGCTGCCATGGGCCCGCAGGCGGTTCTGGTCAAAGGCGGTCACCGGACAGCGGATGCGACGGATATTTTGTACAGCCGCGGCGAGTTCTACTACTTTGAAGGACAGCGCGTGAACAGCACGAGTACCCATGGTACAGGTTGTTCCCTGTCCAGTGCCATTGCGGCTAATTTGGCCAATGGCCTGGCTCTGCCGGAAGCCGTTCGGGAAGCAAAATTCTTTGTATATGAAGGAATTCGTCATGCTGAACCTATTGGCAAAGGGCATGGGCCGATTCATCACTTTTACTCGCTGTATAAAAAAGCAGGATTGCTGTAATCAAGAGGAGGAATAACAATGAAGTTTTCTTGGAAACGAGCTGTCTGCGCTGCAGCTTCTGTCATGCTGCTGAGCAGCAGTGCAGCTGCCGCCGAATCTGCTGATGTTTCGGCAGCACAGGTAAGCACAGTATCGGCAGAGGCAGTATATGAACAGGCTGCGCAGCATATGGCGGCCCACCCGGAAGGAAACTATGTGATTCAGATGAATATGAACATGCCCTTTGTCGGTTCTGTGGCAGCCAAAACGACACTGGATATGCAGGTAGATCCGAAGTTTGCCGCCCAAAGTCAGACGGAACTGAATATACTGGGGAAATCCTATGCCGTACAGGGATATGCAGAACAGCAGGGGAATATTCTCCATCTGTACTATGGAAAGCAGGACGAAGGTGCGATGCACTGGAAACATCGGGAAGAAACGCTGAAGAGCGATGCCCCCATTGGCAAAACGGCTGCCGGCAAAAAGCGGAATGTCATGGCCGGCGTCAAGGCCGTTACTCCTGCCGGGACAGGACAATATAAGGTAGTATTTGATGCATCGCGGCTGTATACAGATGCTGATAAGGCAGAATGGAAACAGAAGGGACTGACAGACCAGCAGATTGCCATGCTTTCAAAGGTACTGCAGGCACTGCAGCAGGCTGGTGATGTAACGGCTGTCGTTACGATTGACGGGCAGACCCAGCGCATTTCCCGTGTCGTGCTGCCGCTGACGCCGCAGCTGCGGACTGCTGTTCAGGCTGCCTTTAGCCTGTCTTCCCTGTCTGAAGCAGATAAGGCGATTGTGTCGCAGTTCGTCCAGTACAGTGATATGTCTCTTCAGATAGACTGCAGAGACCTTCCGAGTCATACGGTTATCGCAGTGCCTGACGAAGTTAGAAGACAGGCAGAAAACAGCATATCAGCTCATTAGATGTTGGCTTTATTTTGAGGCAGCGGCGTTTTCGGTCAGGGACAGACAGAAAAGCGCCGCTGTTTTTCTGTATTGTTTTACTACTGGTTAATACAAAATGCACTAAATACTATAAAAAAGGGCAACTTTTTTGTGTAATTCAGAGAAATTTGCCTGCAAATTATTGACAGAAAATCAGAAATAACGGAAAATATGATAGAAGACGTAAGTCTATTATTGTTCGTTATATCTGAAAGCGGGCGCATCATACGCAGAAATACGTGTAGTACGGACGGCAGGCGTAGGGATGTGCATGGCAGGGGGTACGCAGCTGTATGGGGCAGCAGTGTAAAACCGGCAGAACGTGAGAACGGATAAATACAGTACAAACAGGAGGTAACTATTTTGGCTAAAAAGGAAAAACTCTTAGTCATTCCTCTGGGGGGCCTGGGAGAAATCGGCAAAAATATGACGGTTATCCAATATGGAAATGATATTGTCGTCATTGATGCCGGACTGGCTTTCCCAGATGATGACATGTTCGGCATTGACCTGGTTATTCCGGATATGAGCTATTTAATTGAAAACAGGGATAAAGTGCGGGCTGTTGTCATCACCCACGGGCATGAAGACCATATTGGCGGCCTGGCATATTTACTGAATGAAGTAAATGTGCCTGTATACGCAACCAAACTGGTATGTGGCCTTATTGAAGGCAAATTAAAGGAAAATCATATTACTAATTATGAACTGAATGAAGTGCATCACGGCGATGAAGTACAGATTGGCTGTATGCGAGTTGGATTTATTCATACAAACCATTCTATTCCAGATGCCAGTGCACTGTATTTCAAGACACCTGTAGGTACGATCGTTCATACCGGTGACTTCAAGGTGGATTTGACGCCTGTTGACGGCCGGCTCATGGATATTCATAAATTTTCTGACCTTGGGCGCCGCGGCGTGCTGCTTCTCATGTCTGATAGTACCAATGCAGAACGTCCTGGATATACAGAGTCTGAAATTACCGTAGGCCATGCGTTTCGCAAAGCCTTCCGCGCTGCAGCGGGACGTATTATTCTGGCAACATTTGCGTCCAATATTTCCCGTATTCAGCAGGCTATTAATACGGCTGTGCAGTTTAAGCGCAAAGTGGCTGTACTGGGACGGAGTATGGTCAATAACGTTCAGATTGCCATTGAGCTGGGGTATCTGGACGTGCCTGAAGGCGTCCTGATTGAAGCCGATGAACTGAACCGCTACCCGGCAGATCAGATTCTGATTTTGACGACAGGCAGCCAGGGTGAACCGATGGCCGGGCTGTCCCGTATGGCTTCGAATAACCACCGCAGCGTCAGCATCATGCCAGGCGATACGGTCATCATATCGGCAACGCCTATTCCGGGCAATGAAACCGGTGTAGGCCGCACCATTGACAACCTCATGAAGCTTGGAGCCAATGTTATTGCCGGCAGAGACAAGAAAATTCATGTATCTGGCCACGCCAGTCAGGAAGAATTGAAGCTCATGCTCGATTTAATCCGGCCTAAGTACTTTATTCCCGTTCATGGAGAATACCGCATGCTGAAACAGCACGGGGAATTGGCTGTCATGATGGGAGTCGAAAAAGATCATGTCCTCATTGGTGATAACGGACAGATCTTTGAATTTTCCAGCCGTTCCGGCCACAAAACGGGCCGTGTCAATGCAGGCCGCGTCTTTGTCGATGGTCTCGGTGTCGGCGATGTCGGCAACATTGTCATTCGCGATCGGCAACAGCTGGCCATGGAAGGGGTGGTCATCGTCGTCATGACGCTGGCCAAAGGGACGAGTCACGCCCTGGCCGGTCCGGATATCGTATCGCGCGGATTCGTGTATGTCCGTGATTCTGAAGAACTGATCAGTGAAGCCCATGACCGCGTCGCTGCCGTATTGGAACGGTGTGAAGCCGGAAATATCCGTGAATGGGCCGTTATTAAATCGCAGGTCCGGGATACGCTCAGCCGGTATTTGTATGAAAAAACACGGCGCCGCCCCATGATCTTGCCGATTATTATGGAAGTATAACTATATACAGGAGAGTCTTATGGGATTTTCCGTGTGCAAGGTGCAGGCATTTGCTCTGCACCTTGTTTTGTGAAAGGAGAGGATATGATGGAGCCGAAGCGTATTACGCCGATTACAACGGCGGGCTGCTTCGCCGCAATCTTGCTGATTTTGGCTGTTCTCAGCAGATATGTGCCTTTTTTCTCGTATGTTGGCTATTTTATCATGCCTATTCCCGTTACGATTATTTACATGAAATTCGGTCTGCGCCAGGCCGTTATGCTGGGAATTGTCGTAGGTATACTCATGAGTGTTTTCATCGATCCCTTGTCGGCAGTCATTCAGATGATTACCTTTTCTTCTGTCGGCCTGGCTTTGGGCGCCGGATTCCAGCGGAACTGGCCGCCTGTCAAGATGCTGGGACTCGTTACAGCCGCCCTGATTGGCGCATCCATCTTGCTGATGGGAGCCATGTATGCCCTGATGGATCTCAATGTATTCACCATGCTGGACAGTGCCTTTGATATGGTATCAGAACAGGCTATTGAGCAGTATAAAAACAGCGGCATGTCAGACGTGCAGCTGGCTGAAACCAAAATGCAGCTTCAGGAAATGCGCCGCCTTCTGCCGTCTATGCTGCCCATGTTCATGTGTCTGGCCATGGCTATCGTTGCCTATATCAATGTAAAGGTTTCTCAATTGGTACTGCAGCGCCTTGGCTTTTCGATTCAGCCCTTTTTGCCGATTCGTTATTGGGAAATACCGCGCGGTGTGATATACTTATATGTATTGGCGTTAGTCATGAAATACTGGGGTACGACGCGGAACATTGAATGGCTTAACAGTATCGGCGTGAATCTGAATCAAATGGCATTCTTTTTCATTTGTATTGAAGGATTGGCCTTTGTGCTCTATTTTCTGGACCGACGCTTCCACATTCGCACGGCCTTGCAGGTTATGCTTATCGTTCTGTTTTTTATTATGCCTCTCTTTTCGTATGCCGCTTTCATCATCGGCATTATGGATTTATTGACGAATTACCGTAAAAAACAGCGCTCTGTGTAAGATTCAGGGGGAGAATTATGTTTAAGAAAATGCTGTCGCGGCGAAGTGCGGAACCGGCATATTGCATTATGGTTCTGCTTTTAGCAATTATTGCCGTATATAATTGGGTTATTGCTCTGCTGGGCCTTATCCTCATCGTTGGGGCCTATGTGCTGACCCGTAAAAATACGAATGAGCGGCGACGGGAAATTAATCAGTTATTTGATGCAATTTCACGCAGTGTAGACCAGGCATCGACGTATGCCGTGCAAAATCTTCCTATTGGCATTGCCATTGTCGACATGCAGTCCAGTTTGTGCTGGGCCAACAGCGTGTTTCGCGACTGGATTGGCGATATCGATAACGACCAGAAACTGGATCACATTATGCCTAACCTCAAAATTGATAAATTCTGGGGGAAGTTTGGCTACTTTTTTGAACATATTGGTCAGCGGTATTACCGTGTTGTCTACAAATATTTGCAGACCGAAGCGGCAGAAGATGACAACTACCTCATATTATATTTTGAAGATATTACAGAAACGGAAATGCAAAAGCTGAACTGCATTGCTGCCGTTCCCGTTATTTGTGACATTGAAATCGATAATATGGAAGAAGTCGGTAAGGGCATGTCTTCTGTGCAGCAGACAACGTTGTGGACGAATGTCAATAACTGTCTGATTGATGAACTTACTGCATATGGCGGATTTGTACGGGCTTATGGAAATCAGAAGTACTTTGCCTGCCTGAGCCGTAAAGCCTTAAATACACTTAAAGACGACAACTTTTCCTTTTTTGAAAAAATTCGCATGATTCACACGGTAAATCGCATTCCCGTGACGATCAGCATGGGTGTGGCCGCTTTTCCGGAAGAGGATATCACTAAGGGCATGGTCAATTTTAATGAGCTGGCCGATAAAGCACAGGCCGGACTGGATCTGGCTCTTGGGCGCGGCGGCGATCAGGCTGTCGTATATGAAGAGGACGGCTCACCTCACTTTTATGGCGGCAAGACCCGTTCTGTAGAAAAAAATACCCGTGTCCGGGCCCGCGTGGTGGCTCAGGCTATTCATGAACTGATTGATACGAGTGATCTGGTTCTTGTTATGGGTCATGAACGGGAAGATTATGACAGCATCGGTTCAGCCGTCGGCGTAGCTCATATGGCGCGGCTGGCCGGAAAGGATGTCCATATCGTCGTCAGCAAGCAGACTGACGCTATTCGGCGGCTGGAAAAGCAAATATTGGATATTGCAAAATTTAAAGATCTGCTCATTACTGCTGAAATTGCCGAAGAACTGTGCAACAGTCAGACCCTGTTGTTTATTGTTGACACGAGCAGACCGGACATGACCGTAGCGCCGTCACTGATGGATAAAACAGATCAGCGTGTCGTTATTGACCATCACCGCCGCAGTTCTGATTTCATCAAAAAGCCACTGCTTACGTATATTGAACCGTCCAGTTCGTCAACTAGCGAACTGGTGACGGAACTGCTGCAGTATTATCAGGATGATGTGGAACTGGAAAAAATCGAAGCGACAGCACTGTATGCCGGCATTATTGTGGATACGAAAAACTTTGCTGTCCAAACCGGTGTACGTACCTTTGATGCAGCTTCCTATCTGCGCCGCTGCGGCGCTGATCCGGAAATTGTGCGGGAACTGTTTCGTTCTGATTTTGTTACGGTTCAGAATAAAGCAAAAATTTTATCAGCAGCCCAGATTAACGATGGCATTGCCATTGCCTGCTGCCCGCCTGGTATCGAAAATGCTACGATTACGGCGGCCCAAATTGCCGATATGCTCATTAATATAGATAATGTAGAAGCAAGCTTTACATTTTACGAATTATCAGATGATTGTATTGGCGTCAGCGCCCGTTCTACTGGCGATATTAACGTACAGCTCGTCATGGAAGCCTTAGGCGGCGGCGGTCATCGGACGGTTGCCGGTGCCCAGCTCAGAGGCCGTACGATGGATGAAGCCAAAAAAGACGTCATGGCGGCGCTGAGGGAAGTTGTAAATAAAATGAAGGAGACTGAAAAAGAATGAAAGTTATATTACTGCAAGATGTCAAAAAATTGGGAAAAAAAGGAGAAATCGTAGAAGTATCGGAAGGGTATGGCCGGAATTTTCTGATTCCCCGCAAACTGGCTGCTCCCGGAACGGCTGGAAATATTAATGATGCCAAACAGAAACAGGCCGCTGCCAAGCACAAGGCACAGGTTGCGTCTGACGAAGCTGTCGTTCTGGCCAGTCAGCTGAAAAAAGTAGAGCTCACTGTATCTGTAAAAGTCGGTGAAGGCGGCAAGGTTTTTGGCGCTATTACAGGTAAAAATATCAGTGATGCTGCAAAAGAACAATATGGCATTGATCTGGATAAGAAGAAAGTCGAAATTAAGGAACCCATTAAAGCATTGGGAACTTACGATGTAGTCATTCGGGTTCATCCTACCATTACGAGCGTTATTAAAGTCCACGTAGTAGAAGGATAGGGCAAAAGACGGCATGAGCCGTCCTGTGAGGGTACGCGCATGAAAGAATTACTCGATAAATTGCTGCAGCGTCATAAGTATCTGGAACCGACGGCAGAAGAAGAACTGCGCCGTCAGGTCAATGTGCTGTACGGTGCATTTACGGGGCTCATTGGGTCTGAAAAAATGGTGCTTCGGGCCAGTAAGTATTCGGCACTGGCATATATTCATTCTGAAGATCCCCGTCAGCGTCTGGTCGGACTGCAGCGCCTGGTATATGAAGATGCATCGTACGATCGTATTCCTACGGATGACGACGTCGTTGCCGTCATTAATGGACTGGAAAATGTGCTGGCAGAAATGCTGGCCCGCCAGGCCGTAGAAGAACGACTGGAAAAGAAAATTTCCCAGCGTATGGAAGAAAAACAGCAGGAATATGTTCAGGAAATCAAGATGCAGCTGATTAAAGAAGAGATGCAGGATGTCGAAACACCGCAGACCCGGCGCAAGCTCGATGAGCTGAAGAAACTGGATCAGATTCAGCTGGCCGAGTCTATTATGGAACGGGTGCGGCCTAAACGGCTCAGCAATATTGTCGGACAGGCGCGGGCTGTTGAGGCTATGCAGAGCAAGCTGGCTTCTGTATATCCGCAGCACTTGCTGCTGTATGGGCCGCCCGGTGTGGGCAAGACGACAGCAGCCCGCATTGTTCTGAATGAAGCCAAACAGCTTCCCTTTACCCCTTTTGGGCCAGATGCACCGTTTGTTGAAACTGACGGCACGACGCTGCGCTGGGACTCCCGGGACATGACCAATCCTCTGCTTGGTTCCGTACACGATCCTATTTATCAGGGGGCTCGCCGGGATCTGGCTGATACGGGCATTCCGGAGCCCAAGCCCGGCCTGGTAACGGAAGCCCATGGCGGCATTCTGTTTATTGATGAAATTGGCGAAATGGACCCTATGCTGCTGAACAAGCTGCTGAAAGTGCTGGAAGATAAAAAAGTTAAATTTGAGTCTGCCTATTATGATGAAGAAGATCCGTCAGTGCCGCAGTATATCAAAAAGCTGTTTGCCGAAGGTGCGCCGGCTGATTTTATTCTCATCGGCGCGACAACGCGGGATCCGTCGGAAATTAATCCGGCAATTCGTTCACGTTGTGCAGAAGTCTTTTTTGAACCCTTAGTTCCGGCAGACATTCAGAAAATTGTAGAACATGCAGCTGCGGAACTGCAGGCTGAGCTGGAAGACGGCGTTGCGGAGCTGATCAGCTCCTTTACCATTGAAGGGCGCAAGGCAGTCAATATTCTGGCAGATACGTACGGTCTGGCCGTATATCAGTCTGGCAGCAAGGAGCACGTGCGGATTACGAAGGAACACGTACACCGGGTGGCACAAATCAGCCGTCTCGTTCCGTATGTGCTGGAAAAAGCCAGTGCTGTTCCTGTAACGGGAAAAGTATTTGGCCTGGGCGTATCCGGATATTTGGGATCGGCTATTGAGATTGAAGCCGTTGCATTTCCGGCCCGGGAACCAGGGAAAGGCTATTACCGGTTTAATGATACAGCCGGATCGATGGCGAAAGATTCCATGTTCAATGCCGCTGCTGTCGTCCGCAGCATTACAGGCAAAGAACTGTCTGATTATGATGTGAACATCAACTTTGTCGGCGGCGGCAATATTGATGGCCCGTCGGCAGGCTGTGCTATTACGACGGCCCTTATTTCGGCCATTACCGGGGTTCCGGTCCGGCAGGACATTGCACTGACTGGGGAAATTTCCATACGCGGTCAGGTCAAGCCCGTCGGCGGTGTGTTTGAAAAGGCCTATGGCGCCAGCCAGGCTGGCATGAAAGCCATCATTATTCCCAAAGAAAATGAGCCAGATCTGCCGGCTCATCATTTGCAATTACAGATTCACAGCGTCACAACTATTCAGGAAGCACTGGATTTGATGCTGGTAAACAGGAGTGAATAACCTTATGGAACAGCGCGTTCCACCGCAGAATGTGGAAGCTGAACAGGCCGTGCTCGGTGCCATGATGCTGGATCACAATGCCGTTGTTACGGCAATGGAAAAACTGGAACCACAGGATTTCTACCGCGACGTGCATCGGACGATTTTTGAAGCCATGGAGCATCTTCATCACGACAATAAAGAAATCGATGTTATTACGCTGCCGGAAGAATTGCGGCGCATGAAGAAGCTCGATGATGTCGGCGGCGTGGAATATGTGCTGAGTCTGCCGACCCTCGTCGCTACGGCAGCGAATATTGAGTATCATGCCGGTATTGTAGCCGAAAAGGCGCTCTCCCGCCGTCTGATTACGACGTGCACGGAAGTGGCAGCCGAGGCTTATGACGGTGAACGAGAACCGGAAGCGCTGCTGGATGATGCAGAACGAAAAATTCTGCAGATTTCAGAAAGCAAGCGGCGCGGTGATTTTGCTCCCGTTGGCGTCGTTGTCGAAGAAACGCTGGATAAAATTACCAAACTATATGAAAATAAAGCCGGTATTACGGGACTGCCTACGGGGTTTCGCGATTTAGACCGCATGACTTCAGGACTGCAGCCGTCAGATTTAATTCTTATTGCAGCCCGCCCCAGTATGGGGAAGACTGCATTTACTCTGAATATTGCGCAGAATGTCGGCGTCCGTCAGCATAAGACAGTGGCGTTCTTTTCGCTGGAAATGTCTCAGGAGCAGCTGGTGCAGCGGTTATTGTGCCAGATTGCTCATATTGATTCGCAGAAGTTGCGGACAGGACAGCTGAATACTGATGAAGAGTGGTCTAAGCTTACCGATGCCTGTGACAAACTGTATCAGGCTCCCATTTATATTGACGATACGCCAGGTATTTCCGTTACAGAAATGCGGTCCAAAGCACGCCGCTTAAAAGCTGAACATGGTCTGGACCTCATTGTCGTCGATTACCTTCAGCTCATGCAGGGACGAAATTCAGAAAGCCGGCAGCAGGAAATATCTGAAATTTCCCGTTCTCTCAAAGCCCTGGCCCGGGAACTGAAAGTGCCGCTCATTGCTTTGTCACAGCTGAGCCGCAGCGTGGAAAGCCGGCAGGACAAACGGCCCATGCTCAGTGACTTGCGTGAATCTGGAGCTCTTGAACAGGATGCAGATATCGTATCGTTCCTATATCGTGAAGATTATTATGATAAGGAAACGGAAAATCAGCATATTACGGAAGTTATCCTGGCCAAGCATCGAAACGGCCCTGTTGGTTCTATTAAACTGTATTTTAAGAGCGAATATACGTTATTTCTTAATTTGGATACGACTCATGAAGCTTAGGTGTCTTCTACAGTCTTCAAATTTCGCAGCAGCGTGTTTTTTCCCCGCCAGGCAAAGGCGCGCTGTCCATAGCATTGATGAAACTGCCGGTTAGACAGCGATGACAGCTGCTCGTACGTAACAGTGGCAAGGCGGTCCTGACAAAACTCTGCAAGAGGCGTCAGGGCCGCTTTTTTGTTGTGGGGACATACATCCTGACAGACATCACAGCCGAAAATCAGCGGCGTCCGTTTCATGACGGCCTCCTCTTCTGCCGTAAAGTCCCCTTTTTTCTGCGTCAAGTACGATTTGCACAGGCGGTAGTCATAGGTGCCGTTATCCAGGCAGGAGCCGGGACAAGCACGGCAGCAGGCACCGCAGTGAAGACATTCCTGCCTTAACGGCTGATCTGGCATAAAGGGCGTCGTAGTTAAGATGCTGCCAATAAAAAAATAGGACCCATATATATCGTTTATAAGACAGTGATTATCGCCAAAGAATCCAAGGCCTGCCTGATAGGCCAGCCAGCGATCTGCCAAAGGGGACGTATCAGCAATAGCCAGACACTGGGAGTGCGGGTAGGTGCGGGTTATCCAGTCCATCATACGGGATAGGTATTCCTTTACGATCAGGTGGTAGTCCCGGCTGCGGCAGTATTGGGCAAGGTTGGCCGGAGTACTGCCGTCGTCACAGCGATAGGGAAATAACACGACGACAATAGACTGACAGCCCGGCAGGAGGGCCTGCGGTGCGTAGCGTTCTGTTCCCTGGCCGGCAGCGAGGGGACAGATAGACTGTCTTTGCTCTGACGGAACAGGCAGGCTGGCCGGGGCGATGCCTGTACAGGTTAAGTGCAGGGCACGGGCCCATCGTTTTAAAGCAGTTGCATCTATGTTCATGGC
>NZ_CATWFF010000009.1 GCF_958350005.1 uncultured Megasphaera sp.
ATATAAACCAAGGCAATGATGCCTGTACAAGTCGAGCAATTTGGATTTGTCCGCAGGTACATTGTCTTTTTTTCATGATATCTTGTTTTCGCAGTTTATCGGACAGGTATTTTTATTATTTTTATCAGATTACAAGGGGGAACTTGTAAATGCGTTTGAGAGATCTTGGATTGACAGCAGCAGACATTAAGGAAAAAGTAAATAAGTACATGATTGAAACGTACGAACGGTACGATTTCCTGGCTGAACGTGCCAAAGGCATGTACGTATATGACGAAAACGACGTGCCTTATCTGGACTTCTATGCCGGTATTGCTGTAAACAGCACTGGTAACTGCAACGACCGCGTCGTTCTGGCTGTTATCGACCAGGCTATGGATATTATGCAGACCTTTAACTATCCGTACACAGTGCCGCAGGCATTGCTGGCAGAAAAAGTCTGCACGACCATTGGCATGGACAAAATTTTCTATCAGAACTCCGGTACAGAAGCCAACGAAGCTATGATTAAAATGGCCCGTAAATATGGTGTTGAAAAATACGGTCCCCATAAATTCGATATTGTTACGGCAAAAAATTCGTTCCATGGCCGTACATTCGGTTCCATGAGTGCAACAGGCCAGCCCGACAATGCCTGCCAGGTTGACTTTGGCGATATGACGCCTGGGTTCTCTTATGCCGAATTTAACAACCTGGAAGACTTCAAATCCAAGGTTACGGAAAACACGATTGGCATTATGGTTGAACCAGTGCAGGGCGAAGGCGGCGTTCATCCGGCTACGAAGAAATTCCTCACAGGCCTGCGCAAACTGTGCGATGAAAAAGGCATCCTTCTTCTCCTGGACGAAGTACAGACCGGCTGGTGCCGTACAGGCGCAGTCATGTCGTATATGAATTACGGCATTAAACCGGATATCGTTTCCATGGCCAAGGCTATGGGCGGCGGCATGCCGATTGCAGCTATCTGCGCAACAGCAGAAGTAGCCAAAGCCTTTACGATGGGCTCTCACGGCAGTACTTTCGGCGGCCATCCTGTATCCTGCGCAGCTGCACTGGCAGAAATTAATGAACTCCTTGACCGTGACCTGGCCGGCAACGCCAAGAAGATGGGTGAATACTTCCTGGAACAGGCACGTAAGGAAATTCCTCATTTGAAAGAAGCTCGTGGTCAGGGCCTGCTGCTGGGTCTTGAATTTAAAGACGGTCTGAACAGCGTCGATATTAAGCATAAATGCTTGGAAAAACATCTGCTCACGACGGCTATTGGTACGAATCTGATTCGTCTCGTACCGCCGCTGATTTTGGGAAAAGAACATGTAGATAAAGCCATTGCCATTATTAAAGAAGCAGTAGAAGAACTGGCATAACGGCAAAGCCAGCAACGAAGCGGCGTTTTTCTGAGGGGAGAAGAACGCCGTTTTGTATTAAAGGGGGAAATCGCAGATGAGACACTTCGTAGTAACCGTAGGCTGTGAATTTGGCAGCGGCGGTCCGGAAATCGGCAAGCTCCTGGCGCAGTCCATGGGCATCGAATATTACGACCGCGACCTGGTAGATAAGGTAGTCGAAAAAATCGGCGTAGACAAGGCACTGGTAGAAGCAGCGGACAACAAAAATTTTGTTCCCTACGGCATCAATACGACATTGGGAACACGGTATGCCAACTTGTCTAACAAAGTTATTTATACGCAGTTTGAAGTTATTCGCAAAATGGCCCGCCATTCCTGTGTTATTATTGGCCGGTGCAGTGATTACATTTTGCGGAATGATCCGGACGTCGTAAATGTATTTATTTATGCACCTGTAGAAAAGCGGATTCAGGCCGTAATGGACAAGATGCACTTATCGGAACGGAATGCGGCAGAAATGATTCGTGATGCTGATGCCATGCTTCATCGCCGGTATAAATACATTACCGGAACGTACCGCGGTGACCGGCACAACCGGCATCTGCTCGTAGACAGCAGTGTTCTGGGCTGGGAACGGACAGCAAAATTTATTCAGTCTTTTGTGGAAATGCGGTTTGAAGATGATTTTTAATGATACGTTTTAAAGGGGGACTTTTGTATGGCTACAAAAGCATCAGAGTTTGATAAAGTCCTGAGCGCCTGGGATATTCTGGTCATTGCCTTCGGGGCCATGATCGGCTGGGGATGGGTTGTATCGACAGGCGACTGGATTATGAAAGGCGGCATCGTCGGGGCTATGCTGGGGTTTGCCATCGGCGGCGTCATGATATTCTTTGTAGGGCTGACGTATGCAGAACTGACATCGGCTATGCCGCAGTGCGGCGGCGAACATGTTTTCAGCTTTAAAGCTATGGGGCCCATTGGTTCATTTATTTGTACGTGGGCTATCGTGCTGGGCTATGTCAGCGTCGTATGTTTTGAAGCGTGCGCACTGCCTACGATTATTACGTATTTATATCCTGACTTTTTGCAGGGGTACTTATACACCGTAGAAGGCTTTGATATTTATGCTTCCTGGCTGGCTGTGGCCATTGCTGTTTCTGTTTTTATTACATTTGTTAATATTATCGGCACGAAGACGGCAGCTATTCTGCAGACAATCCTGACGGTTATCATCGGCGGTGTCGGCGTTTTGCTTATTGCTTCTTCAGCTGTTACCGGCACGACGGCAAACCTGGAAAATCAGCTGTTCATGGGGGCCACAACAACAGATATGTTTAAGGGCATGCTGAGTGTAGCCGTTGTAACGCCGTTCTTCTTTATTGGTTTTGACGTCATTCCTCAGGCAGCAGAAGAAATTTCTGTTTCCCTGAAAAAAATTGGCCGAATTCTGATTTTATCCATTGTTTTAGCTGTTTTGTTTTATGCGCTCATCATCTTTGGTGTAGGGTACGTCATGAATAATGCGGAAATCGCCGCTTCTATGAAGGGCGTTGGCGGGTTGGTTACAGCTGATGCCATGGCTAAAGCCTTTGACAGCTCCATCATGGCTAAAGTACTGATTGTCGGCGGCCTTGCCGGTATCGTTACCAGCTGGAACTCCTTCCTCATTGGCGGCAGCCGGGCCATGTACTCTATGGCTGAATCGTATATGATTCCCCGTGTTTTTGCCAAACTGCATCAGAAGTATAAGACGCCGATCAATGCACTGCTGCTCATCGGTCTGTTATCGGTCATTGCACCGCTGTTTGGCCGTAAAATGCTCGTATGGGTTGTAGATGCCGGTAACTTTGGCTGCTGCGTCGCATACTGCATGGTTGCCATTTCCTTTGTCATTCTCCGTAAAAAAGCTCCTGATATGCCTCGTCCGTACAGAGTAAGCAATTACCGGTTTGTCGGTGCCATGGCGATTATCATGTCCGGCTTTATGGTTGTCATGTATATCATTCCCGGCTCCGGTGCTGCTCTGGTACCGCAGGAATGGGCTATGGTCGGCGCCTGGAGTATTCTTGGCGTTATTATGGGTGTTTTCGGCAAGCTGAAATACGGTGCTAAATTTGCTACTCATATTGATGTGGCAACAGAAAATACAGCTGCTGAAACGGAACGGGATGTTGCTTTCGGTCAGGCTATGGCAGCTGCCCTGGCAGATGTAAAAGCTGACGGCCCTGTTGCCTATGAAGTACGGCCGCTGCAGTTTTCCTTCTCCATGCCGTCCAATATGGTTTTCGGCTCCGGAAAATGTGCGGATATTGGTTCTCTTATTAAAGTATACGGCTCGAAAGCTGTTATTGTGACGGACAGCAGCGTGACCAGCACCGATTCGACACTGCGAGTGGTCCGTGACAGTCTGGAAAAATCCGGCATTACGTACAGCGTATTTGCCCATGGCGGCGTATCGGAAAAGGATGTAGTCCTGCAGAACGGGCTGGATACGCTGAAGAACTCCGGTGCTTCCGTTGTCATTGCCATTGGCGGCAACAGTGTTATTGCCGGTACGAAACAGCTCATATACAGTGCTGTCCGCACGCTGGGCAGTTCCCTGTCCTTTATTGCCGTACCGACGACCTGTGATGCTGAAGAAGCGTTTCACAACGCCGTAGTAACTGTTGGTGAAGATGGCGCCGTCAAACGGGTTTACAGTCCCTGCGTCAGTGCAAACCTGATCCTCGTCGATCCGGCATGTATGAAATCTATGGGCAAGAAAGATATTGCCCTGGCCGGATTTGCTGCTGTATGCCGGACGATTAATGCCTATACGGCCAATTCCTCACAGCCTCTGGCCGATGCCATGGCGCTGTATGGCCTGCGTCTGCTCAATGCCCATCTGGTGCAGGTATATGAAGGCCAGGCCAGTCAGGAAGACTGGGAAAAACTGGTCCTCGGCAGTATGATCAGCTGCATGGTCGGCTATGGTACAGGCAATGTTCTGATGCACGGAATGGAACAGGCGGCACGCCTTGTCAACCAGCCCTATGAAGTTGTTTTGCCGGCTATTTATCCGTTGATTTTGGAACTGTCGTGCAAAAACGACGTGTTCCGGTATGGCCGCATTGCCCGCACACTGGGCGGCTTTACGGCAGAAGATTGTGCTTCCCGCGTAAGCGAACTGGCACGTCGTCTCCAGCTGGATGTACGTATTCTTGACCTGGGCATTAATGAAGAAACCATTGCCCGTATGGCCAAGACCTATTTGCAGTATACTTCCGGCGGCACAGCAGGACAGCCTGCTTCGGCGACGACTCTGGCCGGTGCGCAGCAGGTATAGCATCTATTACGTATGCTTCCCCCTTTTCCCGATTTTCTGCAGCTTGTCTGCGGAGAATCGGGATTTTTTTATGCAGAAAAGAAGGGATTTGCTCTGGTCGTGTGGAATGTATCTAAGTAAGCATAAAATATCTGTCATAAGACAATGAAAACAGAGTGGAGGTAGTCTCAATGACGCTCAGTTTATTTTGGTCCCGCTATACGCTGGAACTGCAGGAACGACATCTGCGCGATGTCGATGCCCTGTACCGGTATGTCATTGCCAGGGAAAAATGGAACTGGCTGCTGGCAAAAATTCCGGAAAGCGAACAGATACGCATCCTTCGCGGACATACGCACGGCGATGCCTCGTGGTCGTGTCGGAAATGGCTGGATCATATGCTGGAATGGATTAAGGAAAACAAACCGGAAACGGTATATCAGGCCGTTGTCGAACGGGTACGGGCTATGGAGCACAAGAATCCGGAAGAGCTGGAAAAGCAGGCGGCCCTGTCGCTGTCTGCAGAAGAGCTGCAGCACCTGCAGGAAGCCGGATATTTTCAATGTGTGCCGGCGCCGGAACGAAAAACGTGAAGACAGGAGGGACACTGCATGATTACTTGGCTGCGGCAGCTGTGTATGGCTGCTGCATGTATATGGGTCCTGGCGGCTGGGGTGACCTTTCCCGTACAGGCTGCCGACTCCGTACAGGCTGTCGTCATTTCCGGAGAAATTGACGGTGGTCAGGCAGCGCTGGTACAGCGGGGAATTGCCCAGGCAGAAGAGAGGCAGGATAAGGCGCTGGTTATCGTCATTAATACGCTGGGCGGCCGTGTGGACAGTGCGCTGAAAATACGGGATATGCTGACTGCAACATCTATTCCGACGATTGCCTATGTCGATTCCCGGGCCTGGTCGGCAGGAGCGCTTATTGCCCTGTCATGCCGCCATATCATCATGGCGCCGGGCAGCAGTATTGGCGCTGCCGAGCCCATTCCCAATACGGAGAAAAACATTGCTGCCCTGAAATCGGAATTTAGCGCAACAGCTGAACAAATGGGGCATAATCCCAGCGTCGCCGCAGCGATGGTCGATAAAAGCGACGGATTTCCCGGCTATGCCGATGCCGGACAGATTCTGGCTCTGTCTGATGTGCAGGCGCGGGAGCTGAATATTGCCGAGGGAACGGCACCGACGCCGGAAGAAGCACTGCGTCTGTTCAGCCTGGGAGATGCCCGGGTATACTATGAAGAAAAAAGCCTGAAAGACAGTCTTATTGGCATATTGCAAAATGAATATGTCCGTGTCATTCTGGTCGGGCTGATTCTGGCCGCTGTATTTGCAGAAATCAAAATGGCCGGCATTGGCGTCGGCATGGTGACGGCGGTCTTGCTGGGAGGCCTTCTGTTCCTGTCCGGTGACGAGTCGCTGTCCGAAGGGCTGACCGTTCTGGCGGCTTTCGTCGGCAGCTTTGCCTGCATTGCCCTGGAGCTGGCGTCGCCAGGTGTCGGTATTTTTGGCATTGCCGGCGTCGTCCTGTTGTTTGGCAGCTTATTTTATATGTTGGGGGCAACGATGGAAGGATTGTATATATTAGCAGGCGGTACGGTTCTGGCAATGGTGCTGTTTTATTTCCTGGGACGCCATCTGCCGAAGAGCCGTCTGCTGGCCAGACTGGCCCTTACGACGCGGTCTACCCGGGAAAAAGGGTATTCGTCGCAGGGCGACAAGAGCAAGTACCTGTATCAGCGGGGCCGGACGATTACGATTCTGCGCCCTGCCGGAACCATTCGCATTGGTAAAGAACGGGTTGATGCCGTATCGGCCGGGCCCTTTATTGAACGGGACGTAGACGTGCGGGTCATCAGTGTAGAAGGCGGACGGGTTCTGGTAGAACCTGTGCCCAAACGTAATCCATAAAGGAGGGTATGTGTATGTCTGTTGTTTCACTGTTAGCTGTACCGGTGATTATTATTATCGCCGCTATTGTGCTTATTTCCCTGTTTCTTCATTTCGTGCCTATTGGCCTGTGGATTTCGGCCATGGCTGCCGGCGTATCTGTGGGCATTATCAATCTCATCGGCATGCGTCTGCGCCGTGTCGTTCCGTCCAAAATCATTCTGCCTCTGGTCAAGGCTAACAAGGCCGGCCTGGATGTCAATGTCAATCAGCTGGAAGCCCATTATCTGGCCGGCGGCGATGTAGACCGCGTCGTCGATGCCCTGATTGCGGCTCATCGGGCAGCCATGTCTCTGACCTTTGAACGGGCCTGCGCCATTGACCTGGCTGGCCGTGACGTACTGGAAGCCGTACAGATGAGCGTCAATCCCAAGGTTATTGAAACGCCCTTTATTTCAGCAGTCGCTCAGAATGGCATTGAACTGAAAGTACGGGCCCGCGTGACCGTGCGGGCCAATATTGACCGTCTCGTCGGCGGTGCCGGTGAAGCTACGGTAATTGCCCGTGTCGGCGAAGGCATCGTTACCAGCGTCGGTTCTGCTGGCGATCACTCCCAGGTACTGGAAAATCCTGATGAAATTTCCAAGACCGTTCTCAGCAAAGGCCTGGATGCAGGCACGGCTTTTGAAATCTTGTCCATTGATATTGCCGATGTCGACGTAGGACGCAATATTGGCGCCCGGCTGCAGACCGATCAGGCCGAAGCAGATAAACAGATTGCCCAGGCAAAAGCAGAAGAACGGCGGGCCATGGCGGTTGCTAAAGAACAGGAAATGCAGGCGTATACGCAGGAAATGCAGGCCAAAGTTGTGGAAGCCCAGGCTGAAGTGCCTCTGGCCCTGGCTCAGGCCCTGAAAGAAGGTAAACTGGGCGTCATGGACTACTATAATATGAAGAATATTATGGCCGATACGGAAATGCGTGCTGCCGTTGCCCAGGCAGGTCTGCCGAAAGCCAAACCGGCATCTGTGCCGGATGACCGCCATTCCGGCAGTTCATCTGATACGACCGGCCAGAAGTAGGTGAGCCTATGGACGGATTTTTTGACGGAAGTATATGGAAACTTCTTGTGCCGGTTCTGCTGTTTCTGCTCTTTTCTCTTCCCGATTTGCTGCGCAAAAAGCGGCGCTATCCCCGGCGGACCCAGCCGGCTCCGGAAGATTCCCTGCCCGGTGATGTGCCGCACAGGACAGAAAGGGAACAGAAAGAACCGGATTATGCAGAAGAGGCGGAAGAATCCGTGCCTGATGTGCCGGTACGGACAGAGCCTGTTCAGCCGGCAGAGGACAGGGCGCTGCAGAAGAGGGTACCGCGGCCTGCACCAGTCCGGCCGGCAGCCAGTGCGGCTGTTGTTCCTGAACGGGTACATCCGGAACCTTGGAGTCAGGTACCGGCAGAGGCCCGTGATATTTACGCTGGCCTCGTCTGGTCTGAGTTGTTGCAGCCGCCGCTGGCACACCGGCAGAGACGGCATACATATAAACAATATTAATTTTGGAAATGAGGAGTTAACTGATGATACGAGAAGTACGCGTAAACGCAGACGGTATTCCCAGTCTGCAGATTACTTGTGGAGACATTCCCAAGGGAGTAGTGCTGTTTTATCATGGCTGGTCGTCGTGTAAGGAATATCAGGCGGCGCGGGGCCGGTTACTGGCTGCCTATGGATATGATGTCCTGATTCCTGACGCCGTCAATCATGGCGAACGGGGACGGCTCGACTATGAAAGTCATGATACATACAGCGATTTCTGGCAGACTATTTTTCAGAATATTCGCGAAGTACCGTCGATGATACAGTATATTCGTTCCTGGCGGCCTGGAAAGGAAATGGCTGTTATGGGCCATTCCATGGGTGCCTTTACAGCCCTTGGCGTAGCGACGCACTATGATGTGTTTAAAACGGCTGTGGCCATGAATGGTTCTGGCTGGTGGAACGAATCAGATCGTCGTTTCCGGGCGTCTCTGCAAATTGATAAGCCCAAGGGATATCGGACATTGACCATGCAGATGCGGGCTATGGACCCTTATGACTATCTGCCGCGCCTGGCAGGCCGGTCTGTACTGGCCCTGAACGGCGGCGCTGATGATGTCGTCGATCCTCATGCACAGGCTCTGTACATGGATAAGGTCGGACAGACCGAAGGTGTTGTCGGCAAGTCCATTACCTATGATGGACTGGGCCATTTTGTAACGACCAATATGATGGGCGACGCCATTCAGTGGCTGGACGCACAGTTTGTATAATGCAAAAAGAGGCTGCCGCGTGAAGAGAAGAAATTCCCTTCGGCGGCAGCCTCGTTCTGTTTTGTATTATCTGTTATGACTGCGTACGGTCTTTCATGTTCCTTGCGATCTTCAGCAAGCCCGTGACATAGAGGGCGACGGCGATCCAGGCGAAGATAAAGGCGACGAACAGGGGCGGCGTCAGGGGTTCGCCGTTTAACAGGGCGATAATGAAGGAAATGCTGGGTGCCACATACATACAGATACCGGAAACTGTAACAGGCGCACCTTTCAGGCCGGCTGTAAAAAACAGCATGGGAACAGCCGTGACGACGCCTGTTGCCGGAAGCAGCAGCCACTGCAGGCCGTGGAAAATGCCGATGGCCCCGGTTCCAGCATGTTCACTCCAAACGATGTATGCCAGTGAGAGCGGTGCCATAGCCAGAGATTCGAGAAATACTGACACCTGACTGTCCAGGGTGATTTTCTTTTTCAGCAGCCCATAGGCCGCCCACGTGGCGCAGAGAATAAGGGAGACGTAGGGGATATGGCCAAACAGGATGACAGCCGCTATGAGGCCGGCTGCTGCACAGAGAATAGACAACTGCTGCAGACGGCTCATGGATTCGCGAAATAAGAGGGAGCCGAAGAAAATAACGACGATGGGATTAATAAAGTAAGCCAGACTCGTTTCCAGAATATGCTGGTGTGTCATGGCATAAATAAATACGCCCCAGTGTACGGTAACGGACAGACAGGCGCCGATGATATACGGCCATTCGCTGCGGTTGGTGCGGACCTGTTTCAGCTTGGGAAGCAGGCCTTTCCACAGAATCATGCCGTAACAGAACAGGGCAGACCAGATAATGCGGGTAGCCAGAATGTACAGGGCGGGAATTTCCTGCAGAAGCATCCAGAACAGCGGCAGCAGCCCCCATATGACCTGCCCGGTCAGGGTATAGATAACATATATATTCATAGTTCATCATCCTTTCATGACAGTACATTTGTTTTTATTATAGCAGGATAGGAAGCGGTTCTCCAGAAAAGAAAAAATTATGTTGTATATGGCCTGTATTTCGTTATAATAGAACTACCATATAACGTATATAAAGGAGGAATTTTCATGACCCTGCCTAATGTATATGTCATTGCCTGCGGCGGCACCATTGCCGGGAAGGCAGCATCTGCTGAGGACCTGACGGGGTATCAGGCCGGCTGTGCCGGTATTGACGAGGTGCTGACATCAGTTCCGTCTCTCAGTCAGTATGCCCACGTCCAGGGGGAGCAGTTCTGCAGCATTGACAGTTCCGATATGACTGAAGCGCTGTGGCTGGCTTTATCCCGGCGCGTGCAGGAACTGGCCGATCGAGATGATATAGACGGCATTGTCATTACCCATGGCACCGATACGATGGAAGAAACGGCATACTTTCTCTATTTGACGGTACAGACGGAAAAGCCCGTCGTCCTGACCGGTGCCATGCGGCCGGCAACGGCGCTGAGTGCTGATGGGCCGCTGAATCTGCTGGAAGCGGTGCAGACTGCGGCAGAGCGTTCTGCCGGTGCCTGCGGCGTACTCCTCGTCATGAACGGTACGATTTGCAGCGCCCGCTTTGCCGGCAAGACCGATACGACCCATGTCGATGCCTTCTCGCAGTATCGCCTGGGATATATGGGCATTGTCCAGCAAGGCCGGCCGATTTTCTATCAGGTGCCGCTCCGTTCTCCTGAAGGGCAGTGCCTGTCTTGTCATCATGTGCAGAGGCTGCCGCCTGTTGCCATTGTCTATTGCTATACCGGTATGGATCCGGCAGAAATTGCCGAAATAGGGCAGCGTGTCCGGGGAATCGTAGTAGCCGGTCTGGGCCATGGCCGGATGCCGGCTCCGGTATGGGAAGCGCTGCAGCCTTTCATGAAGGATGGCGGTCTCGTCGTTCGCTCTTCCCGGGCTATGGGCGGCACCGTTACGGCTGTCCCGGACTATGACGGCACCATATGGGCCGGAAATCTGACGCCGCAGAAAGCAAAAATTCTCCTGCAGCTGGCGCTGGTGCAGACCGACGATATCGGAAACATACAGGAGTTATTTATATCGGGCTGACAGCAGTGTATTCCCTATTGAACGCTGCTGTGATACAATAACTAAAGATATAAACCACCTGTTAGGTGATTATGCAGATAGGAGAGATGATACTATGAAACGATATGCAGCTATGGCTGCGGCAGTTGCCGCTGCTGCTGTTTTCAGCCTGCCGGGATTTGCCGCCAATACGGCAAGTCAGCCGTCTTCGCTGAAAGATATACAGGGGTACTGGGGTCAGGCAGCAGTACAGTATTTTTATGACAACCATTACGTAAGCGGCACAAACGGCCAATTTTATCCTAATGAAGATATTACGCGCGAAGGCATTGCGGCTATTATTAACAACATGATCGGCGAAGACGGTCCGGTCGGAGCCGTTACGTTCTCCGACATCCAGGGCCGCTGGTCTGCCCGGGCCATTGCGTCGCTCGTAGACAAGCAGATCATGCAGGGATACAGTGACGGTACCTTTAAGCCGACACGGAAAATTACGCGGGAAGAATTTGCCGTTATTGCCTATAATTACATGAGCTACAAGGGCATGGATTTATCGGTAAAATCCGTTCCCTATGCCGATGAAAATCAGATTTCATCCTGGGCTCGCCAGGCCGTCAGCGCCTTGGCTGCCAAAGGCTATATGACCGGTGCAAACAACCGGTTCCAGCCGAAAACGTACGTCACCCGCGGCGAAGCCGTCAATGTGCTGTACCGGATTCTGACATCCGGTGCCAGTGCCGGCAACACTGACGTATCGACGCCGACTCAGAGCTCGCTGGAAACGGAAGTATTCCGGAACATTAAGGATACGTACGGATCGATTAAAGCATTCGCCGGCGACGGCATTATGTACTGGCAGGGAGATACGCTCCGCGTCGGCGTCAAGTCTGCGGAAAAACGGGAAAAACTGGATGCAGCTCTTATGGCAGACAAACAGATTCCGTCGGGAACCGTTATCGTACAGACCGCAAAATACAGCTATGATGACTATAAAAAGCTCATGGCTCAGGCCGAACAGGTATATCGGGCTACAGAAGCGACCGATGCAGAAGTGAAAACAGATGTAGATTACCTGAATGAAAAAGTCGTTCTTACTGTTGCATCTATTTCCAAAGAAACGCAGGCTAATCTGAATAAGGCCCTCGGCGGCGCCCTGCGTATTGTGATTCAGTAACATACCGTCAGAGGAGTGTTGTTCATGAAGCGTAACGTCTTATCTGTCTTGGCTGCGGCAGCCATATTTGCCGCTCCGGCAGTCTTTGCTGCCGCTCCGTATACGGATCTGCAGACTTTGCCCAGCCGGGAAGCTGTTGATTATATGTATGATACAAACTGCCTTTCTTTTGCTGCAGGTACGCAGTTTTATCCGGACAAAGTCATGACCCGCGGTGAAGTAGCACAGCTTGTCTATGAGACGGCAGCCAGTCTGCCTCTGGTTAATCCTGATTTTAAGGATGTCCAGCCTGGCCAGGCTGGTGATGCCATTGCCGCTGTAGCTGCCCAGGGAATTTTGTCCGGCTATGCCGACGGTTCATTCCAGCCGGATAAGGCCGTTACACGGGAAGAGTTTGCTGATGTTGTATACCGGTATCTGCAGTACTGCCATCTGGCAGATGCAGATGGAGCCGTTTCTCCCTATGCCGATGAAGATACCGTTGCTGCTGTATATCAAAAGGCCGTTTCAGTGCTGCACAGCAAGAATCTCATGACCGGTCCGGACAACCTGTTTCGCCCCAAAGACGGCATTACCCGGGCAGAAGCGGTAGAAACGATGTACCGTCTTCATCACTCCGATAAAAACTACGTGTCCCACGTACAGGTCATGTTGCAGGTTATGAAGGCCCTCAATGCCGAATACGGTTCGACTATTGCCTACTTCCGTCAGGGCACGATGTACTGGGAAGGGGATACGCTGATTCTGGGCGTCAAAGGCGGTCCGGGACGATATTTGGTCAGCCGTATTCAGAATGGCGTCGACCGGGCAGATGCCGTTTCGATCCGCCGCGTTCATTTGAGTCGCACCGATTATGACCAGCTCATGAACCGTGCCGTCAATACGCTGGTAGAACAGGAAGGCGTACAGAATTACATTGGTTCTGTTCCTGATTTTGTTCATGAACAGATCGTCATTACCGTTCGCCGGCCTGTCAGTGAAACGACATTGCAGGAACTGACCAGCCGTGTCGGCAAGGGACTTGTACGTATTGAAGTGGCTTCTAAAACGGGACAGACGGTAGCCGCAGTGCAGGAGGACCGTTCTGCAGATGAACCGCAGAAATCTGATGCCAAGGCGGCGAAGAAGGAACAGAAAACGTCCTATTCTTCCCTTGTCGATCAGGCCACATCCGATGCCATTGCCAGTGTTCAAAGTGATAATCTCCGGTAACAGTACCGTATAATATGGGAGGGAGTGCTGCAAACTGAATGGTTCAGTTCGCAGTACTCCCTCCTTTGTCAGATATCTGCGGTCAGGGAAGAGGGAAGCAGGAATGCTTTCAGCTCTTCTGTCGTCCTGACCAGACAGTGTGGGTGAAGACTTTTCAGAAATGGCAGATCGCGAAATCCCCAGGAAACGAGGATGACGTCCATGCCGGCCTGGTCTGCTGTCTGCAGGTCCACTTCCGAGTCGCCAATATACACGGCTTCTTCTTTCGGACAGTTCAGTTGGCGCAGAGCCTCCCAGACCATATCCGGCGCCGGTTTCCGGCGGCATCCTTCGTGTTCTCCTACGGCCAGATCGAGTTGGTCTGGAAAAAAGCGCTGGCACAGAGAATGGACGGCAGCCTGCCCTTTGTTGGATACGATAGCAGTTCGGCAGCCTGCCTGACGCAGCTGTGTCAGCAGCTCCGGAATGCCTTTATAAGGGGAAGCTCCCTGATTGCAGTGCTGGCTGTAATAGGCGGCAAATTCCTGGATGAGAGCAGCCTGGTCGGTTTTGGACAGTGCTGCTCCGACGGCACTGCCAATAAGTCCGGCGTATCCGTGTCCCAGTTTGGGGCGGACCTGTTCCGGCGTCAGCGTCGGCAGGCCATGGCGGCAGAGAATGTAATTCAGGCTCCGTGTCAGTCCTGACAACGTATTCAGGACGGTTCCATCCATGTCGAATAAAATGGTTTTGTATGGTATATTCATGCGGTTATGGCTCTGTGAGCCTGCCTCCTTTTTGGATAAGATAGTACTAGTATAGCCGGTGTCGCCACGGTTGTCTAATCAAATCCAGGGTTTCCGCAATTCCATAGTGATAAAACAAGTACAGTATGGTACAATAGGAAAAGATATGTAATAGAAGTAAGAAGGATAGAGGAGAGGATGATATGTCGTATTTTTTGCCTTACGCCATCATAGCAGGTATTGTGGTGGTTTTTTTTGTCGTATGTCATGTCCTGTATTCCGGCGGCAGTTCGGAAAAAGAAGGGACCAAGCAGCATCAGCCTGAAACAGATGGAGCGCAGGCCGGTCTGCGTCGGCGCAGAACAGAACCGCAGCGCCGGAAAATGTCCAAGCCCGGGAAAATTAAACGGCCCGTACAGGAACATACGGAGCCTCTGCCTCATCTGTCTACCGTTACCGTACGGGAACGGAAGGAAGATCCCCATGAAACGGCCTTTGTTACGACAAAAGGCGAAGCTGTGCGGCGCAATGGTCACATTGTCTATAAAGAATCGCCGCGGCGCAAGCAGCCGAGAGAAGAAGACAACCTGGATATTACCCGCGTCCTGTCACGGGAAGAAATCCTGGCAGCTATGGAAAAAGTAGATAAAAAAGATGCGGAAACGTATCGGCAGAAAACGGAGGCAATCCGCCGGGAACGGCAGGAAGAAGAAGAAAAGCAGCGCAGTGCTGAAGCCAGCCGTATTGCCGGTGATCAGGCTGTGCGGGACAGAAAGCGTCAGGATGCGCTGGCACAGGAAGCAGCTGAAAAGAAGCTGGCTCAGAAGGAAAAATGGGCTGATGAAGTGGCGCAGACAGAAGAAAAACAGCCGTTGCTGGCTGATATGGCTGCTGTTGTCGCTGCCGACCTGGCTGCCAAATCCGATTCGGAACCGGTGAAGAACGGGCCGAAAGGGCATGGAATTGTACAGGCAGTCATGAAAGAAACGGCCAAAGCTGCAGAGCAGCCAGTACTGCAGAGCGAAGATACTGCCGTACATACGCCGACTGCAGCAGCCGTAACGGAGCCGGAAGAAAGAAGAAAACAAACGGCGTCTGTTTCTGCAAAGCCAAGGGAATCTGTCCCTGTAAAACCAGCAGCTCCTGCTCCTGATCAGGCGCGTACACTGTCTGATGAAACGCAGATTATCAGTCCGGAACTGGTACGGCGCAAGATGGCAGAAGCACAGCAGCGCAGTCAGCAACCTCCGGCAGCACCGCCGGTTCCTGATCTGGATAAGACTGTGCGCATGGATACGCTGGCTGATGACGTGGCCGCTCTGTCTTCCGAATCGACAGTAGTCATGTCGCCTGTACGGACACGCCGTCCTGTACAGGCTGTGCAGGAAGAACCGCAGAAAAAACAGAGCCCCTGGGGCAACGACCTGCCCGGATCGGCGGCGAAAGCCGTTCCTCTGGCAGGCGCTGCCAGCCGGCCATCTATCTGGCAGGAACAGGAAGAAACGAATTCCCCTCTGGTCAAACAATGTGCCGCCCATTTTCTGGATCAGTTCGGCATGGTGACGCCGGAAATGACGGCACAGGCCGAATATATTACAGCAGCAGCCTTTCAGCGGCTGGGTTGCAGAGATGAAGGAGAACGGAAGCAGGCGCTGGCACCTCTTGTCGTTCAGGAAGCGCTGCAGAATGTCCAGAAGGCATATGCTGCTCACCCGCAGCCCTACGTGGCCTCGCTGGCACTGCAGGCCTTTTCGGATATTGTCCAGGGCTCGCCCATTTCGACGCGCCATCTCGTAGCCATTGACGCCTTGAAGGTCATGCCGTACTTATCAGACAGTCACTATAAAATTCTGGCTCTTTTGCTGCTGTTCCTCTATTCCCGCAATGCCCATAATGTGGATAAGGAAACGTTCTGCCAGTACATTGATCGATATGTCATGCCCTTTATGGAAGGGCTGCCGACAGAACGGGCCTACTATCAGCAGCTGGACTATCTGCACTGTACGGCTTTTGAAGATAAGGAAACTCATTTTGCTGAAATTCTGGCCGATTCCTATCCGCTCCTGTTCCGCTACCGCGGCATTACGGAAGAAGAACTGCGCAAAGCCCTGAAAGGCCAGCGCATTCCGGCAGAATATGTCGTACAGTCCTTTAATTCGCCGTTAGTCAAGCTGGCTCTGGTAGATGAACACGGTGCGACCCGCTTCTTCCGCCTGACAGGCATTACTGATCGGTCTGTACAGGATCATCTCCTGCGGCTGGCCAAGAAGCGTCCTGCTTCCTTTGCCGGCGAAGAAGCGCTGGATGTGATGGAAGAAATATCTCCTGTCCTGGCTGATCTGGGCGATATTTGGGACAGCACGATGCTGCGGGTTTCCACGCTGTCTCTCCTGGGTCTCTATCTGGCACAGGGATATATGAAAGAACGGGTTGGCGAAGAATTTGACTTATCCCGTTGGTTTGAATAAGGAGGATATTCATGAAGAAAATTCGCAAAGCCGTTATTCCGGCAGCCGGATTCGGTACGCGGTTCCTGCCGGCGACCAAGGCGACACCGAAGGAAATGCTGCCTATTGTCGACAAGCCGACCATTCAGTATATTGTAGAAGAAGCGCTGCAGAGCGGCATTGAAGAAATACTGATTATCAGCGGTCATGCCAAGCGGGCCATTGAAGATCATTTCGATACGAATCCCGGCCTGGAAATGCACCTGGAAGAACATGGCAAACTGGAACTGCTGAAAATGGTTCGCAGCATATCGGAAATTAATGTGCATTATATCAGGCAGAAACATATGCGCGGCCTGGGTGATGCCATTCTGTGCGCTCAGTCTTTTATTGATGACGAACCCTTTGCCGTCCTTCTCGGTGACGATGTCGTATACAATGAAACGAATCCGGCACTCCGGCAGATGATCGACGTCTATAATGATGTAGGCGCCACCGTCCTGGGCTGTCAGAATGTGCCTCTGGAAAAAGTATCGTCCTATGGCATTGTCAAGGGCGTTCCCGTTGCCGGAAAACCGGTCATGCGCGTTACCAATATGATCGAAAAGCCGTCTATAGAAGAAGCGCCGAGCCGGATGGCCGTACTGGGACGGTACATCATTACGCCGGATATCTTTGAAATTCTGCGCCGTACGGAGCCAGGGAAAAATGGCGAAGTGCAGCTCACCGATGCCATTCAGACCATGGCGTCCCGGGAAGCCGTATTTGCCTACTGCTTTGAAGGGAAGCGCTATGACGTTGGCGATAAACTGGGCTTCCTGAAAGCGACAGTAGAATACGCCCTGCGCCGTCCTGATTTAGGCGGCCCATTCCGCCAGTATCTGCAGGGACTGCTGAATGATAAGGCGTAATGGCAGCAGCTTGCAGGAAAAACACACATATTGAATGTAAAAAGATGAAAAACATTTACAAAATGTAGAAAGTACGATATAATAAACACCGTGATACGTATTAATAGTTGATATTGATACGAGTTGGGGTTAGTAAAGGAGAGGTGTCTTATGTTTCAGAACAGTGATTTTTGGATTGGCTTAGGTATTGGCGTCGTTGCTGGTGTATTTGGATATAAGCTGCTTGCTGAAAGAGAACAGCAGCTTCTCGCACTGCAGCAGCCTGCTGCCGGTACGGTATCGGCTTCTGTTCCCCTGGCTGAACTGCAGCGTCAGAAAGAAGAATTAGAAGATATGATTGCAGCACAGGAAGCAGCAACAAAATAGTAAGAACTGAAAAAAGACTGTTGCCTTTGCGGTAATGGTCTTTTTTGTACGTCGCACCTGTACTGTTTACACGTGCCGTTTATATGCATCTGAAAGGGTTTATGCTCGTGCTGCCTGTGTCGAAATGGGATTTTATTATTCGCGCCGTACAGGTTTCGTCATATCTTCCCGGACGAGTTCGCCTGTACAGCAAAAAATTAATAGGAAATGAAGAATTGAGCCGCAAAGTATACGCATACATTGCCAGTTATGCGGAAATTGACCGGGTGGAAATCAATACCGTCAGCGGTTCGATTCTGCTTATATATCGGCCGCAGCTGCTGCGAACCAATGCGGAGCTGGCGAGAGTCGAACAATATATCATGAACCATGTAGAAAGGAAGGGATAACCTATGTCATATGCTTCAGGCTTCATGCTGGGCGCATCTATTGGCAAGGCCATTCATGGCATGTTTTGCGGAGACGGCAGAACGACAGCTGCTGTACAGCCTTCTGCTGCGGCAGCTCCGGTGCCGGCGTTCCTCTGCGTTTCAACCGTACCTGGACGGCGCCGGTATCGGGCAGCAGCTGTAGTAAATGATCCGGCCCTGGCCGAACTGCTGGAAGATCATATTTCCGGACTTCCAGGCATACAGTATGCATCCGTAAACGCCGCAACAGGCAGTATTCTGATTTGTTCGGAACAGGAAGCACTTCTGGACCGGCTGGAAGACTTTCTGCGCAGCCGCATTTTTGTACAGCCTGCAGCACCGCGGCAGAATACTGCACAGAACCGCACGAGTGCCTATGCTGATACACTCTATGAAACGGTTGGCATGATCAACAGCCTGATTGCAAAAAAAACAGGCTATGTCTTTGATTTGCAGTCGCTTGTGTCCCTCATTTTTATTGTACGGGGAATGCGCAAGATGATTGCCATGAATCAGCGGCCGTCAGGCCCGCAGATGCTGTGGTGGGCTGCATCGCTGATGAGAGGAAAGTGATTATTCATGTATACATGTAGTGTACTGCAGCTGCGCAGCATGCTGCCGGCGCGGATGCGCACGATGCTCAGCATTAAGCTGCGGCAGGTACCAGGCATTGTGTCAGCTGTAACAGACGATAAAAAAGTTACCTTTTATTATCGGGGACACGTAGATCTGCGGGGAATTCGCATGTTTGTACGGTCCTATGAAGAAAAATACGGCAAACGCAAGGAAAGTGAAACGGAACAGGAATGGGATGTAGCTGCATATCGCCGCGAAGCCATTATTTCCATTGGCGGTTTTATTGCCATGAATATTCTGCACAAGACGAATCCCGCTTTTTATGACAGCATTCTTTTGTTCCGCCGTCTCTTTACGCTCTATATTGCCCGCCGGTTCATTAAAAACGGCGTTATGGGCGTCATCAAAGATCACCAGGCCAATGCCGATACACTGACGGCGACAGCTGTTGTCGCTTCCGTTCTGGCAGGAAAGCCGGAATCGAGCCTGACTTTGCTGGCATTGTCCAATGGGGCAGAAATGCTGACGGAATATGCAGCCGAAAAGGCACGGCGTCAGATTTCCAGCCTGCTGAAACTGGATCAGCGCGATGTATGGCTCATTGAAAACGGCCGGGAACGGAAAGTACCGGTTGAATCTCTGAAAGTAGGCAATCATATTGCCGTTCACCTGGGAGAAAAGATCTGCGTCGACGGCCGTGTCCTTGGCGGCAATGCCGCTGTCAACCAGGCTTCCATTACGGGCGAATCCAATCCGGCTATCAAGCAGGAAGGGTCCTCGGTTTACGCAGGCAGTGTCATTGAAGCGGGCGATCTGATCATTGAAGTAGAAAAAGTAGGGGCCGATACGTCTCTGGCTCAGATTATTCATCTCGTTGAAGAAGCGCAGACACGCCGCGCGCCGGTACAGAACTTTGCCGATAAGATGGCCAATATGCTCGTGCCTGTTTCCTTTATTGGCGCCGCTATTATTTACGGTGCTACCAAGGACTGGCAGCGTGTCCTGAATCTGTTGTTCATCGATTTCTCATGCGGCCTGAAACTTTCGACAGCTACGGCTATTTCCGCGGCTATCGGCAAGGCAGCCCGCAAGGGTATCCTCATTAAAGGCGGCAACTATATTGAAAATCTGGCCGATATCGATACGGTCGTTCTCGACAAGACCGGCACCATTACCATGGGGGTTCCACAGATTGCGCATATTTCGACAGTAGACGGCGTAGATGAAAAGGAAATGATCCTTCTCGCCGCTTCGGCAGAAATGCACTCCGTCCATCCTCTGGCTGTAGCCGTTCAGAAATATGTTCAGTCCCAGAACTGGGAAGTTCCGCAGCATGAAACGTCGGAAACAGTCGTCGCCCGCGGCATGAAAGCGTTTGTACCGCCTTTTGAAAACTATAGCGGCGGCGAAGTGGTTGTCGGCAGCCGCCGCTTCATGACCGAAGAACATGTACAGAATCTGCCGGAAACGGCTGATAAAACGTGGGGCAAAAACCTTCTGTACGTGGCCTGCAATAAAGAATACATGGGCTGCCTGACCATTGAAGACCCTGTTCGTCCGGCTATGAAGAAGACTCTGAATCAGATGCGGCGCATTGGCATTGACGAAGTCGTCATGCTGACTGGTGATTCCAAAGCCGTTGCGTCCGAAGTAGCCCGCGATATGGACATTGATTCGTATTATGCAGAAATCCTGCCGGAAGAAAAAGCAAACTACGTCATGAAGCTCCAGAAACGGGGCAATGTCATGATGGTCGGCGATGGCATTAACGATGCACCGGCATTGGCCTTTGCCGATATCGGCGTCAGCCTGGGCGGCAACAAGACCGATATTGCTGCTGAATCGGCTGCCATTACCATTCGGTCTGATGATCCGTCCCGTCTGTGCGATGCCCTGAATATTGGCCGTCAGACCATGAAGATCGTCAACCAGAACTTTACGGCTACGATTATCATCAATTCTGCAGCTATGCTCCTCGGCGCCTTAGGCCGCATCAGTCCGCTGTGGGCTGCTGTTATTCACAATACAGCAACCCTGGCTGTCGTACTGAACAGCGTCCGGATTCTGGGCTCGCCGAAAGCAGCCCTTCGTCGGTAAGCCTGGCTGCTGGAAAAGTAAATTGCATTGAAAAGAAGCTGCTGCACTGTAGTGCGGCAGCTTCTTTTGCATATCAAATAAGATAGCCGTGCATGCCAATTTGTCAGAGAAACTGTACTGCAAAGGTGTTGAATGATGGGACTGACCATGCTATAATAATTGCAAGCAATGGAATCAGTTTCGATTCCCCGTAAAGAAGAAAGCGAGGGGGTACGATGAAAATAGAAGAAGGACATATTTTAGCTATTGATGACAACGGCCTGGCTGAAGTAAAGGTAGGCAGACATACAGACTGCATCGCCTGCGGTGCCTGTCCGGGCGTAGAAAATATCGTCGTCAAGGCAGTCAATCCTATTGGTGCCAAAGTAGGACAGCACGTCAAGTTTGAAGTGCGGGAATCCAACATCGTCATGGCTGCGTTTGTATGCTTTATCATGCCGCTGCTGGTTGCCGCTGCCGGTGCGCTGGGCGGCCACTGGCTGGCGGTGTTCAACAACATGGACACGGTGCAGATGGCGGTTATTGGCGGCATTATCGGTTTTGTTATCGGCGTCATTGGCGTCAAGCTGTTTGACCGGTCCCTGACGAATGATATGAATGCCAAACCTAAAATTACGGAAATTTGCTGGTAAAACCAGTATTGATGCAAAATTGCGGCGAAGGAGGGAGTCCTCATTCGCCGCAATTTTTTTATCAGAGTGTTGTCCGTTCCAGAAGGGAGCCGTCTTGTTGACGGACCGATATAATATGAATGGCACTGTATGTATCATCCAGGTTTTGCCGCTGCATAAGTGCATATTGAGCCGTATCCAGGGGATTCAGGAGAAACTGGCTCTGCCGCTGTACATCTCCCGTTGACGCCAGGCGCAGCGGGGCGCTGTAGAGGAGAGCGTCATCTTCACGGCTGCGCAGTTCGTAGCGCCCCCTGATTTCGCTCAGGTTTGGCTCTGCTTCCCGGACCTGGTAGCGAAGGCGGAGATACGTATTTTTATTATCCCGCAGCAAAGAAGACGAAACCTGATCGATCTGTATGACTGCCGCCATGCGCTGATCTTCGGCAGCATCGTGACGGCGCAGGGCCTGGGCATACGCTTCTTTCAGCCGATGAAGCAGGCCTTCGGCATCGCTGAGACCGGTGATATGCCATTCATGGGCAGAGACCCGTTCCAGTGTCAGACTGACGGGTATGGCAGCCTGCAGCGTTTCGTGATACAATGAAACTGTAATTTCTGCCTGTCCCGGTGCAGTCTGACGGCTCCAGGAAATGGAGCGGCACTGCCAGCCTGACGCAGGGACGGGACAGTCCAGCTGTTTCAGATACGTTTCTGTCTGTTCTGTCGTATCGGTATTGGCGGTAAGAATTTGTTTTTCCATCGTCTGGGAAAAAGCATCTTTCTGCGGCAGCAGCGAAAGCTGAAACAGAACGGGGGCTTTTTCATGAGCCGCCTTTTCGCGTATCAGGGCGGTAAACACCTGATCGCTCAGACCGGGTATATCGGCCAGGCGGCGGACCGCTGCTTCGTCACCTGCCTGGACAGCTGCTGCCAGATGGCGGAAGGAATAGTCCGGCGTAGCTTTGTACAGGCAGTCATAGGAAGCCCAGGCAGTACCCAGACAAAGACAAAGCGTAATGACGGCAGCCATGATTTTGCCGTCTGGCCGGGGAATGGAATAACCTTTCATAATAGACCTTCTTTTACATAGAATATAATTTTCTACATTATAGCATAGAAACGGACAGGATGCTGTAAAGAAACGGCAGTCATTGGGAGAGGAGAGAGAACGATGCTTACCATATATGATCGGACAAAACAAATAGAATACAGCGCAGAAGAGGGAACGTCGCTGCTGCAGCTGTGCCGCCGTGAACATCCAGATGCAGCGCCGCCTATTGTGGCAGCTCTGTATAATAATGAAGTCGTAGGGCTGCAGACAGTGGTGAAAGAAAGCGGTGATATTACGTGGTTTTCCACGGCGACAAGAGAAGGGAATCAGTGCGTTATCCGCACGGCTATTTTTCTGCTCGTCCGGGCTGTAGCCGATTTATATCCCCACGGCAAGGCCTTTGTCAAACATGCCCTGCGGAAATCGCTGTACTGCGAACTGGATATTGGCCACACCGTGACCATGCAGGACGTATCGTCCATTAAGCGGCGCATGGATGAAATTGTGGCGCAGAATGAGCCTGTTTCCCAGCTCGTCCTCAGTGCGGAATCGGCTATGGACATGTGCCGCAACCGCCATCTGCACAGGGAAGCAGAGCTGCTCGATCATGTCGGCGTGCAGCACATCATGGCCTATCAGTGTGGTCCCCTGTTCGACTACTATATGGGGCCCCTTTTGCCCAGCATGGGGTACGTGACCTGTTTTAACCTGCGGTCCTATGCGCCTGGGGTCATTCTGGAAACGCCGACGGAAGAACATCCCGATGTCCTGCCGGAATATAAGGAAATCCCCAAAATGGCCCGCCTCTTTCTGGATGCCGAAGAATGGGGCCGCATTGTCCGCTGCGAGTACGTATCCGATCTGAACCGCTACATCGCCGATGGAACGATTCAGGATATTGTCGACATGGCTGAAGCACTGCAGGAAAAAAAGCTGGCTGCCCTGGCCGATTACGTCGTCAACCAGCGGCCTAAAATCAAGGTCGTCCTCATTGCCGGGCCGTCGTCGGCAGGGAAGACGACGTTCTGCAAGCGCCTGACGACACAGCTTCGCGTCGTCGGTCTGCGGCCGGTCAAAATCTCATTGGACGATTATTTTTACAATCGCGAAGATACGCCGAAAAATCCTGACGGTTCCTATGATTTTGAATCCATTCGGGCCATTGATATTCCCCTGTTTAATCAGCAAATCGATGAACTGCAGCAGGGGAAAGAAGTCCATCTGTCCCGGTTTGATTTCATTTCCGGCCGGCGGTATTTTGAGGACAGGCCTGTGCGCCTGGAAAAAGGCCAGCCTATCGTAGTTGAAGGGCTGCACGCCCTGAACGATTCCCTGACGTACATGCTGCCGCGGTATGAAAAGGTCAAAATTTCCCTGGGCGTCCTGACGCAGATACGCATTAATGACCACAACCGCATTTCCACGTCTGATACCCGCATTATTCGCCGCATGGTACGGGATCAGCAGTTCCGCGACCGCGGCCCGTCGGCGACGATGGACATATGGGGTGATGTGCGGCGCGGCGAAGAAACCAATATCTATCCTTATCAGGAAGATGCCGATACGATTTTCAATACAGCCCTGCCCTATGAGCTGTCCGTTCTCAAACCTTATGCAGAGCCGCTGCTGGCATCCATCGGCAAGGACAGCCCCCATTATGCCGAAGCCCAGCGTCTCCTTACGTTTCTCATGCCCTTTACGGGTATCGATGAATCCGTTGTGCCGCCCAATTCTCTGCTGCGCGAATTCATTGGCTCCGGTAAAAAGTAATGTCAAGCATTTATGAAAATGTCCCGAAAAATTTGAAACATAAGCCCCGTGAAA
>NZ_CATWFF010000010.1 GCF_958350005.1 uncultured Megasphaera sp.
ATACCATGAATATTGTATCGAAAAAAGTTATTATTACAGCAGCTGTAACTGGTGCTTGGCCTAAAAAAGAAAATAATCCTAATGTTCCTATGACCCCGCAGGAAATTGCTGATGATGTGTATGATTGCTGGCAGGCTGGTGCGGCTATGGCCCATCTGCATATGCGGGATGACCAGGGGAATGGGACAATGGATGTTCGTAAATTCCGCGAGACTATGCAGCTTTTACGGGAACAGCATCCAGATTGCAATATTATCATTAATATGACCACGTCAGGTGATTTGCAGGCAACAGAAGAAACGCGGCAGCTTCATTTAAAAGAACTTCGGCCAGAAATGGCTTCGTATGATTGTGGTTCTATGAACTGGCTTCACTCGGGATTATTTTTAAATTCCCCCAGCTTTTTGACTGAATTGGGAAAGACAATGCTAGCTTATAACGTGAAACCTGAAATTGAAGTCTTTGATCCCGGTATGATCGGCAATGCAGCGTACTATCAGAAAAAAGGCATTTTACAAGGGAAGCTCCATTTTCAGATGTGCATGGGATGTGCCAATGGTATACCTGGTTCTGTAAAAAATCTTGTATTTATGAAGGAAACAATGGAATCTCTGTGCCCAGGTTCTACGTGGTCTGCTTTTGGTGTAGGGCAGAGCGCTATGGAAATTATGTATTCGACAATTGCTCTTGGCGGACACCTTCGTGTAGGCATGGAAGACAATGTTATGTACAGCAAGGGTGTATTGGCAAAGAACAATCGTCAGTTTGTTGAACGAGCACGTCGCTGTATTGAAGAATTTGGTAAGCAAGCAGCTACAGCTGATGAAGCAAGAGTTATTTTGGGATTAGCCGATAAGAGAAAGGAATAAGATAGCGATGACCTGGGGACCTTATTTTATGTATTATCGTTGCCCAGCTTGTCAGAAATTGTTTAAATATGACTTGGCCTTGCTGGAACAGGCTGGCAATACATTTGGGACTTGTCCAGCCTGCGGCATGCCGGGACGGCTTTGCTGCGAGGGAGCCTGTATTCCGGACGATAGTATGTATGAAGAAGTAGAGTAATTTGTATTTTTGTTCGTGTATATCAGGAGGATATGATGAGTCAGACGACACATAAAACAAAACGAACGTTTACCGATAAATTTATCGACTTTAGTTTGAATTATATACCTGATTCCATGGTCTTTGTATTGGGACTTACCGTATTTGTCTTCATATTGGCTTATGTATGTACAGATACCACTATATGGGGATTGATAGAAGATTATGCGAAAGGATTTTGGGAACTCTTAAGTTTTTCCATGCAAATGTGTTTGATGATGATCAGTGGATTTGTTATTGCAAATGCTCGGCCTGTTCGTCGAGCAATTATTCGTCTTATTGACTGGCCGAAAACGCGTGGTGGTACGATTCTGTTATTTGCGCTGTTGACAGGTGCTATTTCCTGGCTTCATTGGGGTGTAGGACTCATGGCCACCATTATTATGGGGCGTGAAATTGCAATCCGTAAAAAAGGACAGGGCATTCACTATGCCTTTATTGTAGCCATGGCCTATACGAGTATGAATATTATGGCTAATGGCATTTCGCAGGCAGCTCCTTTATTAGCTGCGACGCCAGGGAATTTTATGGAAACATTAATGGGAGGCATTGTACCAATTAATCACACATCATTGTCTCCTTATATGATGACGTTTCTATTTTTAGAATTAATTTCTTTGCCAATCATGTATTATTTCCTTATGCCCAAAAAAGAAAAAGCTGTAGAAATCAGCGAAGAGCTATATCAGGAATTTACTCGTTCTGATGCTGATGCAGCTCCAGCTAAGGCGTTGACGCCGGCCGAACGATGGGAAAGGTCCCGTGTTTTGAATACGTTAATTTCTCTTTTGATACTTGTTTGGTTTGGTGAACATATTATTGCTGAAGGCGTAAGCAAGATCAATTTGAATACGATTAACTTTGCTCTTTTTGGGTTAGGCTTATTGCTTCATGATTCACCGCACAGTTATGTGGAATCAGTTAAAGAAGGCGCGACAACGGTTTATGGCGTCATCATTCAATTTCCGTTATATGCTGGAATTTTTGGATTAATCAGTTTTTCAGGACTAGCCGATGAAATTACGCATTGGTTTATTTCTATTGCAACTCCAGGAACCTATCCGTGGATTGTATTTATTTACACGGGTATTATGGATTTCTTTGTTCCTTCAGCCGGTTCTAAGTTTGTTATTGAAGCACCGTATTTGATCCCCGCAGCGCAACAGCTCGGGGTACCGATTTCGCAGGTTATCAATGCGTATGGTACAGGTGCTCAAATGGCTAATTTGATTCAGCCATTCTGGGCTATTGCTTATCTTGCTGCATTCCGATTGAAATTCCAGGAAATATTGCCATTTACCTTTATGCTATGGCTGTTTGTATTTATTGCTGGTAGTTTGTGGTTTTTAATTTTCCCGTTTGGCTGGTAAAAATATGAATTTTATTCATTCAATTCGTGACTTTCGTGAATTCACGTTTTGGATCGACTTGTCACGATAGTCTACTTGTTCTAGGTAGTATTCATTTGCATCCTGTCGTACACTATAGCCATAAAGAACGTGGCAGAACGATATATCTTATGGCTACTGAACAAAAAAACGAGAGGAGCGTGTATGCAGTGAGTACACAACAGAAAAAGCAGTTTACTGATCATTTTACCGACTTTGCGCATAAGTGGGTGCCCGACTCCTACGTCATCGCCCTGGTACTGACGATTGTCGCCTTTTTAATGGCCCTGGGGCTGACCCCGTCAGGACCGTTTGACATCGTCATTTCCTGGGGCAAAGGATTCTGGACCTTGCTGGCTTTTGCCATGCAGATGTCCCTTATCGTCATTACCGGCTATGCCCTGGCGACGACGCCCATTTGTACGCGCCTTATTTCTTCGGTGTGCAGCAAGCCCGGGTCGGCAACGGCTGTGTATGTATATGCCGTATTGCTGTCTGCCGTAGGGTATTACCTGAACTGGGGATTTGGCCTGGTCTTTGCTGCTCTTATTTGTAAAAACCTGGCTACCCAGGCAGAACGAAAAGGTATTTTCATCGATTACCGGTATTTATGCGGCGCCGCATGGACGCCATTTTATATCTGGCACATGGGACTTTCCGGTTCGGCACCGCTGCTGGTGGCAACGGCAGACCACTTCATGGTCAAGGAAATTGGCGTCATTCCCATTTCCATGACGATTTTCCATCCGTATAACCTGATTCTGACAGCTGTTTCTGTCATTGCCATTGTTGCCCTGTTTGGGTTTATCTTAAAACCGAAGCACAAGGAAAACATGATTTCCATTTCCCAGTGGAATCCCGATCTGGTCGTGCCGGAAACGCTGCCTAAAGAAGAAAAGAAAGTCATTAAGACGCCGAGCGAATGGGTTACGTATACGCCGTGGTGCTCCTATATCGTCGGCCTCATGTTCCTGACGTACTTGTTCTATCATTTCTTTATCCTCGGCAAATCCCTGGATATTAACGTATTGAATTTCCTGTTCCTGACGCTTATTATCTGGCTGTACGGCTCACCGGCAGCTCTGCTGAAAGCTGTAAAAGCGTCGACGCCGGCTGCCTGGGGTGTTATCCTGCAGTTCCCGTTCTATGCCGGAATCTACGGCATCATGAAGTATACGGGCCTGGTCGACACGATTGCTGCCTGGGTTATCGCCTTCAGCACGGAAACGACATTCCCGGCTATTGCCGCTATCCTGACCGGATTTATTAGCTACTTCATCCCGTCTGGCGGCAGCAAATGGGTTATTGAAGCGCCCTTCCTCATTCCGGCCGGACAGGCTCTGGGTATTCACGATGCACAGACCGTCATTGCCTATATGTTTGGCGGTGACTTGACGGCTCTCGTACAGCCCTTCTTCGCCGTTCCCTTCATGGCGGTATGCGGACTGGAATTCAAAGATTTCGTTGGATACAGCTTCGTTGCCTTTATCGTACTCGGGTTAATCATGGTACTGGGACTGACATTCCTGCCCTTTACCGTCTAATAATACTACTACTATACAGAAAGAAGGTACACATCTATGAAACAGTTAAAGGACATTAAGACGATTTGCAATTTAGGCTGCGGCACCATGGGATTCGGCACGGCTATCGCCTTTGCCAAGAGCGGCTATGAAGTCAACATGTTTGGCCGGAAAGATGCCAGTATTGAACGGGCCATGAAAAATATTCATCTTACGCTGGAAAACATGAAAGCCAATGATTTGCTGACAGCAGAAGAAGAAAAGGGGCTGCTCAGCCGGATTCACGGCGTGACGACGCTGAAAGATGCAGCAGCCAATGCGGATTTCGTCATCGAATCTGTTGCCGAAGACATGAAGGTCAAACAGGCCGTATACAGTGAAATGGAAGAATACCTGGGTGAAGATATCATTTTCGCAACCGATTCGTCTGGTCTGCTGCCGTCGGAAGTAGCAGCCATTTTAAAACATCCCCAGCGCTTCGTCGTCGCTCATTTCTGGAATCCGCCGCACCTCATTCCGCTGGTAGAAGTCGTACCGGGCAAAGATACGAGCCAGGAAACGGTGGATATTACGTGGAAACTGATGGAAAAAATCGGCAAAAAGCCTGTAGCCCTGCTGAAAGAAGCACCGGGATTTGTAGGCAACCGCCTGCAGTTTGCCCTGCTCCGGGAAGCACTGCACTGCGTACAGGAAGGAATTGCTACGGCAGAAGCAGTTGACGCTATCTGCAAGTACAGCATTGGCCGCCGTCTGGGCGTTACAGGACCGATTGAAACGGCGGACCTGGGCGGCCTCGATATATTCTACAATATTTCGGCTTATTTGAATGCCGATCTGGCTGATGACAAAACGGGCTCGGCTGTTATGAAGAAATGCGTCGATGAAGGCAATTTAGGCGCCAAGACCGGCACGGGTCTGTACCAGTGGAAGCCGGAAGATCTGGCCAATATTAAGCGGACAAGAGAAGAAATTTTGATTGAATGGCTGAAAAAAGACGAAGCAGGTCAGAAATTCTAATCTGTTTAGAGGAAATTGTGAATCCTCCTGGAATGAGCTGCACCTTATTTCGGGAGGATTTTTCCATACCTAGTAGAGGAGTGAAGCATCATGAAGAACGTCCCTGTAGTGACAGCTGCACAGGCGGCAGAACTGATAAAAGACAACGATTTTGTAACGGTTAACGGATTTTTATGCTCCGCCCAGCCGGAAGCACTGACGACGGCGTTGGAACAGCGTTTTCTGCAGACCGGATCGCCGCGGGATCTGACTTTGTATTACTGCGCCGGACAGGGGAATGCCGACGGGCGCGGCGGCGAGCACTTTGCCCATGAAGGACTGCTCAAGCGGGCCATTTTGGGTCACTGGAGCACAGTGCCGGCTATTACGGCCCTGGTCAATGCCAATAAGGCCGAAGGCTATAATTTTCCCCAGGGAACGCTGGCTCAGCACTATCGCGACGTAGCAGCCCGGCGGATTGGCACCTTCACCAATGTCGGTCTCGATACCTTTGTAGATCCGCGCATCAGCGGCGGGAAAATGAACGATATTTCCAAAGACGACCTCGTCGAATTTCACGTCATTAATGGTGAAGAACAGCTGTTTTATCCGCGCATGACCATGAATGTAGCGCTTATTCGCGGCACCTATGCCGACGAATGGGGCAACATTGACATGACGAAAGAAGTATCGCCTATTGACGCCCTGGCTCAGGCTCAGGCCGTGCATAACTGCGGCGGCCTGGTTATCGTTCAGGTCGAAAAAGTACTGAAAGGGGGCACGCTGGATCCGAAGCTGGTGAAAATACCGGGCATTTATGTCGATTATCTGGTAGAAGCAGAAGAGGAAGCACACCAGTACCAGTCGTATAACCACAACTACGATCCTTCAGTCTGCGGAAAAGGGCTCGTCTCCGTTTCATCCCTGAAACCGGCACCGCTTAATGCCAAAAAGGTCATTGCCCGCCGGGCGGCCATGGAATTGCTCCATATGAGCAGTGCCGCCGTCATCAATCTGGGCATTGGCATTCCGGAACTGGTGTCGGCTGTTGCTGCCGAAGAAGGAATTGGCGATGGCCTGACCATGACTGTAGAAGCCGGTGCTATTGGCGGTATTCCCCTGGGCGGCACGCGGTTTGGTGCCAGCGTCAATGCCGAATGCTATCTCGACCAGGTATCGCAGTTTGATTTCTACGACGGCGGCGGCCTGGATCTGGCCTGCCTGGGCATGGCCCAGTGTGACGATCAGGGCAATGTCAACGTCGGTAAATTCGGTACCCGCATTGCCGGCTGCGGCGGGTTTATCAATATTTCGCAGAATACGGAAAACGTCATTTTCTGCGGCACCTTTACGGCTAATGGCCTGAAAGAATCCTTTGAAGACGGCGTACTGCATATTCATCAGGAAGGCAAGGTCAAAAAATTCCTCAGTCATATCGATCAGATTACCTTCAGCGGCTCTTACGCCCGCAAACATCATCAGAACGTATTGTATGTAACGGAACGGGCTGTATTTGCCATGAAAGAAGACGGCCTGCACCTGATTGAAATTGCACCAGGCGCAGATTTGCAGAAAGATATTCTCGACCAGATGGAATTTACGCCGATTATGGAAGATGTCAAGCTCATGGACAGCCGCCTGTTTCAGGAAGAACCCATGGATTTGCGCAGCCATCGGCAGGCCGTAGGGTAAGGAAAGGAGATAGCCATGACTACATATACCCAAGGCGATATGCTGGGATTTGAAACCGAGTATGGGCCAGAAGAAATGTATACCTTGGCTGAAGCGGTACAGGAAGCGCGGCGGTGTCTCCGCTGCGCTGTGCCGCAATGCCGGAAGGGCTGCCCTGTGCAGAATGCCATTCCTCAGTTTATTCAGGCCGTAGCTGCCGGAAATATTGGTGAAGCTGCAGACTTCATACGGGAACACAGCTGTCTTCCCGGCATCTGCGGGCGCGTATGTCCGCGGGAAGTGCAGTGTGAAGGGGCCTGTGTGCTGGGGAAGAAAGGCCGCCCCGTAGCTATTGGCAAGCTGGAACGGTTTGTGGCAGATATGGCCTTTGAGGGACACCTTCTTCCCAGGATAAAGCCTGCTGCGCAGGAACGTCCTTCCGTGGCCATTGTCGGCAGCGGGCCGGCCGGACTGGCTGCGGCTCATGAACTGATACAGCGCGGATACGGCGTCGTCGTGTTTGAGCGCTGCCCGGAGCCAGGCGGCATGCTCATGTACGGTATTCCAGCATTTCGCCTGCCCAAGGCCTATGTGTACCGGGAAATCGACTATCTGACACAGCAGGGCGTTCAGTTCCGCTATGGCCAGGATATCGGCCAGGGGACGGCTGTAGAGGCGCTGTTTGATCAGGGCTTTGCCGCCGTATTTCTGGCAACAGGCACGCCTCTGGCCTGGGGACTTGGCGTAGATAACGATCAGGTCGACGGCGTTATCGATGCCCAGCAGTTCCTGTATCAGGTACAGCAGGTACAGCTGGGCGCTGCCGATGCAGCAGAGCTTCCTGTGCAGAAAGGCGATGACGTCATCGTCATCGGTGCCGGCAACGTGGCCATTGATGCGGCCCGCACAGCCCTGCGCCTTCAGGCCAAGGTGACTATCGTCTATCGCCGGGCAGAAAAAAACATGAAATGCCTGCCGTCGGAATATGAAGAAGCCAAAGAAGACGGCGTAGCCTTCCAGTTTTACTCCGCCCCTCGGGCTGTCATCGGCGAGGAGCATGTTGAAGGGCTGCAATATGAAAAACAGAAGATCCTGGAAGATGCTACCATGGTGCCAACTGGCGAGTTCGGCGTCGTCCCGGCGAATAAAATCATTGCGGCTATCGGCAATCGCCCTGATGCAGACTGCATTCATGCCTGTGGTGTCGACTGCGACCGTGACGGGTATGTTGCCGTCAGCGACCGGCTGGATGGTCTGACCAGCCGTCCCGGTGTCTTTGCTGCCGGAGACATTGTGCATAAACCGGCAACCGTTGTCCTGGCTATGCGGGAAGGGAAAAAAGCCGCTGCCAGTATTGATGCCTATATTCAGGCCAAACAGATATTGTCCGTTACTAAATAACATATAGATGTAAGAGCAAGGCCGTATTTCTTGTATAAAATCATAAAAAATGGTATACTGTACCAATATTGGGTACGTATTTACTGATTTTTTAGGAAAGGAGATGCGGCCTTGATTGCTTCAGATTATGCATCGGCTTTGAAAGCACTGACAGCGCTGACGGAAACGAAAAATCTGGTGCTGGCAAAGATAACGGGCTACGATGTTTCCTACATCAGCAAGTGGCTGAACGGAAGTAAACTGCCGGCAACGAAATATATTGAGAGTGTCAACGAAAAGCTGGGCCAGTACTTTGCTGAAACAGCAGCGCAGGAAGGAAAAGAAGAGGAGCTTTATACGCTCCTGTCCCTGGAATCGGCACAGGCTGATTTGCCTTTTGCCGTTAATCAGTGGCTGTGTGCGGCCTATCGGGCGTCCATGAAGACGGGACGGAACCGGCAGAAAGAAGGAGCTGTATCTTCGGTCAAAGTCATGACGGGCACTCATGATTCCCTCATGTTCATGCAGACATTGTTCAGACAAAAACTGTCTCATGTAACGGCTGATTCCAACATACTCATACTGGATGATTTTTGTGCTCTTGCCGATATTGGCTTCTGGAACTGCTTTGAAACAGCGCCGCAGGATGTTCCCCATGTGACGGTCCATGTCGGTGTCGATCTGGATAAACTGGCTGCGCAGCCGCGGTACATGAATCAGCTGTATCGACTTCTGGACAAGAAGCTCAATTACGACTTCCGCCTGTATAATGCAGCTCATATTGCTCCGGCCAACGCCATTATTATGGAACGGGAATTTGTCATTCAGTATTCCTTCCAGTCCCGCAGCTCTATCGGCATCTGCACGTATATCCCTGATCCCGTTCTGGTAGAGGATATTTATAACCGCTTTTTCATCAGTTTCACCAATCAGCCGGCCTTACTGGCGCCGGCCAAAGCGCTGGGCATCAGCGATATTGGCTTTCGCACGGCCTTCTATTCTGCCAGTCAGTTCTTTTTCTTTCTGACCAATGGCTTTGATTTCCTCCTTCCCCAGCAGGCTATGGATGATTTTCTGCAGTCTATTTCAGCTTCCCGCCAGCAGGCCCGGCAGATTGGCCATCTTCGCATTATGTGGGACGAGCTGCTCAGTACGAGGCACGTGGAGTTTCTCCTGCCGACGACATCCATTATCCGCTATATTGAAACGGGGAATATGTTTTTCACCGATGCGCCCTATCGGATGAAAGCAGAAGACCGCAAGCTTCATTTGAAGAATATTCTGCAGACTATGCATAAAAATCCTCTCATTACGATGGGCGTGTTCCAGCCGTCGGCGGAAATGAACGAGTACCATGAGTCCAATTTGTCATTCTATTCCAATTACTCTTCGGCATTTCTGAAGAAAAATCCCCGTTATATTCATGACGGCGTCAGCCCTATTTACATTGTGTCCAATAAAAAACTGGTCGACTGCTTTCATGCATTTTTTGATAAGATTAAAGGGCTGCCGACGTACCGGAAGTTTACGTACCGCGACATTAGCGAGCAGTATGAAAAGTATAAAGGCCTCGTAGAGCGGACCATTGATTTATACGAAACAACAGAATAAGTATCCCGCCTCCAGGCAGATATATAAAACAGGGACGCATGAATATATGGCATTCATGCGTCCCTGTTGGTATGTAGAATCATATTGGCCGTACACTAGTTTAGTGTATAGATGGCTTCTGCTCTACTGCGCCCAGTCTCCGTCCGTGAAGACCGGTACTGTCGTGCCGTCCTGCTTTTTGCCGGTAATGGTCAGGTCTGCCGTGCCGACCATGAAATCGACGTGAATCATGGAATCGTTCAGGCCGGCCTGGGCCAGTTCTTCTTTGCTCATGGCAGCGCCGCCAGTCAGGCAGGTGGGGTACGAGGCGCCCAGGGCCAGATGGCACGAGGCATTTTCATCGAATAAGGTTTCGTAAAACAGGATATGGGACTGGGAGATCGGCGAATGGTACGGAATAAGGGCTACTTCGCCGAGGCGGCAGGCGCCTTCGTCGATGGCGAGCAGTTTTTTCAGGATGTCTTCGCCTGTTTTGGCCTGGGCATCGACGACTTTGCCGTCCTTAAAGACCAGGCGGAACTGATCGATCAGATTGCCGTTGTAGACAAGGGGCTTGGCGCTGTATACGACGCCGTTTACACCGTCTTTCAGCGGCGCCGAAAAGACTTCTTCTGTCGGAATGTTGGCGTTGAAGGAGATGTTTGTCGCAGACTGTTCTGCGCCGCCCTGCCAGATGTGGTGTTCCGGAAGGCCGACTGTCAGGTCCGTGCCCAGGGAATTGGTGTAATGAAGGCTGGTAAAATGCTGCTGCGTCAGCCACTGGCGGCGCTGCTTCAGGTTGGCCAAATGGGCGTCCCAGTCGGCCAGCGGATCTGCTCCGTCAGCACGGGACGAAGACAGAATCTGCTGCCACAGCGCTTCATAGGCGTCAGATGCCGATTTTTCCGGATAGAGCAGCGAAGCCCAGACTGCACTGGGAACGGCAGCGACAAGCCACGTCGTCTGCGAGGCCATCATGCCGTCTACATATTCTTTCAGTGCTGCATTGCGGGCTTTCTGCCAGGCAAAAATCTTCTGTGTATCAATGCCGTCCATCAGATAGGGATTGGCTGATATCAGGCTGAGGAAGGCCGCCTGTTTGCGGTAGTAATAGAGGCTGAAATCGCGGCTCCAGTCGGGGACGGCTTCAAAGTATTTCTGATCTTCATGTTCGTAGCGAAGACGCGTAGTCCCATCGCAGCGCCAGCTGCAGATGACCTGCGCCGCGCCGCAGGCATAAGCTTCCCGGGTCAGAATGGTCACGAAGTCGCTCGATTCTACGGGAGCATTGACGACCAGAATCTGACCGTCCTGAATATTAATTCCTTTGCGCAGCAGTACTTGTGCATACGCTGTGAGTTGCTGTTTGGTTGGCATAACAATTCCTCCTTATTCTGTACTCATTTTCTTTCGGTCACCTACATAGGCCGTGTAGTGCCATAACCGCCAGTTCAGGGCCAGGGCATTCAGGGCCAGGCAGATGACGATGCTGATCCAGTATCCGTAAGGGCCGTATGATGTCATATGAGACAGGGCATAGCCCAGGGGAATGCTGATGAGCCAGTACATGACAAAAGCCACGTATGTAATGATTTTAATGTCTTTGTATCCCCGCAGTACCCCCTGTACTGGTGTTCCCAGGCTGTCAAACAGGGAGAAGATCATGGCGTACACCAGGAACAGGCGAATGGTGCGGAACGTTTCTTCTTCGTTGGTAAAGAGGGCGCTAATCGGATCGATGAAGAAAAAGGTTATCAAAATGATAAATACAGCAGAAACGATGGCTGTCAGCTGGCACAGTACGGCGTACTGACGGGCGGCGACAAAGTTTTTGGCTCCTACTTCGTAGCCGATGACAATGGTTGCAGCCAGGCTGATACTCCAGGGTACCGTGTAGGTCAGGGCTACATAGCTGATGGCTGCCTGATTGGCTGCCAGGTATACTGTGCCGAATTCAGCCATCAGGAGTACGACAATGCTGAACAGGCTCATTTCACAGAAGACCGCGATAAAAATAGGGACGCCCAGCTGAAGCTGATGGTAGCAGTGCGTCCAGTTCAGGGGACGCAGCTTGGTCCAGAGGTGGTACGAGTGAAACGGTTTCTTCCATTGCAGAACAGCCGCAAAAAGAAGGCACGTAATCCAGTAGGAAATGGTAATGGCATAGCCTGTGCCGACGCCGCCCATGGGAGGAATGCCAAAGCCGCCGAAAATGAGAAGCCGGAACAGTACGATCGTCAGCACCATATTGGTGCCCATAATCGCCATGGAAATATGAGTCATGCCGTGGGCATCGACGATATAGCGCATGGTAGACTGTAAAAAGATGGGCAGCACGCCCAAGGCCAGGGCAATGAGGTATTCCTGGGCCACGTAATGCACGGCTGGTTCCAGATCCATGATATCCAGCAGGGGCGGCACGACCAGAAAGCCGGCTGCAACGATGAAAACTGTAAAAAATACGGCAATATACAGGCTCTGCATAATATACATGGGAATACGGCTGGATTTACCGGCACCGCGGAGCTGGGAAATAATCGGCGAAACGCCGAAAAAAAGGCCGCATATGCCGGAAAAGAGGGGAATCCAGAGGTTTACGGCAACGGCGACGCCGGCCAGATCGGCTGTACTGTACTGGCCGCTGAACATGCTGCTGAAGACGCTGGTCGCAATCTGAGCCATCTGCGACAGGAGCAGCGGGAAAAACAAGACGAGAAAATGAGTGAGCTGATACAACTGTGGGAAGCGCATAATACACCCCTGAAAAAAGAAAAAGCAGATACAAAAAAACAAGCTCCGTCATACGGCGGAGCTTGCTGGCATTTGGCTTTATTTTTCCATTGCGTTGACTTTAGCAGCCAGGCGGGATTTTTTGCGGGCTGCACTGTTTTTATGGATAACGCCTTTCTGGGCAGCGCTGTCGATGACGCTGCTGGCTTTATCAAATGCTTTTTTTACAGCATCGGCGTCGCCGGAGGCAATTGCTTCTGTCGTACGGCGGATAGCAGTATGAACAGTAGATTTTACCTTGGAGTTAGCTGCGTGACGGGCTGCGTCTTTTTCCATGGATTTGATATTGGACTTAATCTGCGGCACTTGGTTCACCTCCCTAAATTACAAGAACACTAAAAAGCATTTTATCATAGACCTTGGAGAAAATCAATAGATTTCCCCAAAAAGTTGACATTAAATTTTGTTTTCCGAACCGAGAACAAATTTGATCTTATGAGCGACAATGTCGTGAATGTTCTGGCGGCCATCAGCCAGATACTGGCGCGGATCAAAGTGATCGGGGTGAGCGGCCAGGTGCTGGCGGACGCCGGCAGTCAGGCCCAGACGCAGGTCGGAGTCGATGTTGATTTTGCATACTGCCATCGATGCGGCTTTGCGCAGCTGATCTTCAGGAATGCCAATGGCATCGGCTAATTTGCCGCCGTTTTCGTTGATAATCTTGACATATTCCGGTACGACAGAGGAAGCGCCATGGAGAACGATGGGGAAGCCCGGCAGCCGTTTGGATACTTCTTCCAGAATATCGAAGCGCAGTGTCGGCGGCACGAGGACACCCTGTTCGTTGCGCGTGCACTGAGCCGGCGTGAATTTGTATGCGCCGTGGCTCGTGCCGATGGCAATGGCCAGGGAATCGACGCCGGTGCGGGTAACGAATTCTTCTACTTCTTCCGGACGGGTGTACGATGCTTCGTGAGCCGCTACTTTTACGTCATCTTCAATGCCGGCAAGCTGGCCCAGTTCCCCTTCGACGACGACGCCGTGGGCATGAGCGTATTCGACGACTTTTTTGGTCAGGGCAATATTATCCTCAAAGGAATGTTTGGAGCCGTCGATCATGACGGATGTAAAGCCCCAGTCGATGCAGTCTTTGCACGTTTCAAAATCAGCACCGTGGTCCAGATGAAGGGCAATGGGCAGGTCGTGATCTTCCAGAGCGGCTTCGACCAGGTGTTTCAGGTACGGCGGTTTGGCATATTTTCTGGCGCCGGCCGAGGCCTGCAGAATAATGGGAGAGTTTAATTCTGCAGCAGCTTCCGTAACGCCCTGAATGATTTCCATGTTGTTGATGTTGAATGCTCCAATGGCATAATGACCTTCATATGCTTTTTTAAACATTTCCTGAGTTCCAACTAATGGCATGATACATTCCTCCTAAAATAGAAATTGGTATATCAATGGTGTAGTATATAATCCCAGCCAGCCGCAGTGACAAGGCGGGCCATGTCAGGGGGAAGCGGGGAATTAACGAAAATACGCTGTCCCGTCATGGGATGGGTAAACGCAATGGCATAGGCGTGCAGTCCCTGACGGGACAGGAGTTCCTGCGAGCCGCCGTATAAATCATCGCCTGCCAGCGGGTGTCCCAGATAGCTGCTGTGCACGCGGATCTGGTGGGTCCTGCCTGTATGCAGGCGGACCTGGAGCAGGCTGTAGGCACTGTTGGCTGCCAGGCGCGTGAAATCCGACCAGGCCGGCTTTCCGCCTTCCATGACCTGGCGGGTAATGATGCTGTCCGGACAGCGCCCAATAGGACTGCGGACTGTTGCCTGCCGGCCGGGAAAATACCCTTCGGCCAGGGCCAGGTACAGGCGTTCATAGGAACAGTTTCCCTTGTCAAAGGCATGCTGAATATGGGGCTCTTTGGCGACCATGCATAAGCCAGACGTGTTTTTGTCCAGCCTGTGCATGGGGTGATAGGAACCGTGCTGGCCGGTCTGCTCGTAGTAGTACGATACGGCATTGGCCAGGGTCCCGCTGCGGACGCTGGACGTAGGATGCATGAGGAGCCCGGCGGGCTTGTCAATGACCAGTAAATACGCATCTTCATAGGCAATGGTCAGCGGAATCGGCGACGGCGGAAAGGCATTGGCCGCAGGCAGGGTGACACAGATGGCGTCGCCTTCGTGAACGAAATCCCGCGTCGTTGCCGCCATGCCGTTGATGGTGCAGACTCCGCTGTGCTTGATGCGCCGGCGCATGGTCGCCGATACGCCGAAATGGCGGAGCGCTCCCAGCAGCGACGTAGGCCGGGTCAGCGGACCGACAGTAAAATGAATCATAATGGGCGTCCTCTTTCTTTGCCTTTTTTACATATCCAGCTTTTATTATACAGAAGGAAGGCAAATAAATCTATAGATTTTTTTGCAGACCTGGCAGGGATTTTTGCCGGAAATACCCGATTCAGCCGTTGACCGTAAGGCCCGTATATATTATGATAGGAACGTCGCATTTCTTTTTGGAAAGAAGAAAACCGAAAGAAGGAATTTGGCCTGGTTATAGAGAATATTATATTCGTCAGAATAATTTTAAGGTACAGGTGATTGGCGTGAAACGGTTTTCCAGTGAATTCATTGAACAGGTACGGCAGGCCAATGATATTGTCGATGTCATTTCCGAGTATGTCCCGCTGAAACGGAAAGGAAAAGATTTCTGGGCCTGCTGCCCCTTTCACAATGAAAAAACGGCTTCCTTCAGCGTCGCCGCCGATAAGGGATTTTTTAAGTGCTTTGGCTGCGGCGCCGGCGGCAACGTGTTTACTTTTCTGATGAAAATAGAAAATCTTTCCTTTACCGAAGCTGTAGAACGCCTGGCCGAACGGGCTCATATTGCCTTGCCGGCTGTGGAAAAATCGGCGCAGGAACTGGAGCGGGAGCGGCTGACCCAGCGGCTGTACCAGATTAACGAAATGGCCGGTAATTTTTTTCACAACTGTCTGACCAAGACTGGGTATGGAAAAAATGGCCTGGCTTATTTTCACCGCCGTCAGGTGACAGATGCGACCATTGGCGAATTCAAGCTGGGCTTTGCCCCGGACAGCTGGAGCAAACTGACGGATGCATTTATGAAAAAAGGCGTAACCGGCAGGGAACTCGTATCGCTGGGACTGGCTAAAGAAAAAAACGGCCATTTCTACGATGCCTTCCGCAACCGCGTCATCTTTCCCATTCGCGACGGACGCGGCAGGATTGTCGGATTTGGCGGCCGCGTCCTGGATGACAGCAAGCCGAAATATCTCAATTCGCCGGAAACGCCGATTTTTAATAAACGCCGTATTTTGTTTGCTCTCGATCTGGCTCATAAGGCGATTTATGACGAAGGAAAGGCCGTTCTCGTCGAAGGGTATATGGACGTCGTTTCTGCCCACAACAGAGGCGTTCGCAATGTCGTAGCCTCTCTGGGAACATCCCTTACAGAGGAACAGGCCCGTCTGCTGCTGCGGCAGGCAAAAGAACTGGTCCTGTCATATGATATGGACGGCGCCGGCCGGAAAGCGACGCTGCGGGCCATGGAAATCGTCCGCGGTCTGGGCATGCAGATTCGCGTCGTCTCCCTGCCGCAGGGAAAAGATCCGGATGAGTACATTACGACAGCCGGGCCGGATAAATTCCGCGAAGCCGTCCATGCGGCGCCGAATGTGCTGGATTACATGCTGCAGACAGCACTGGCACAGTACGACAGTGCAACCCTGGAAGGAAAAGCGGCTATTGCGGCCATGGTATTTCCGGCACTGGCGGCCGTAGACAACCAGGTGGTTCTGGATGCATTCCTCACTAAAATGGCGGCGAGCCTGCATATTGACGAAGGGGCGGTGCGCAGTGAATTCAATAAATACATTGCTAAGCATCCCGAGTCAGGACAGCAGCCAGTCGTCATTTCCGCGTCTGTTTCAAAGGCCAACCGGTCAGCCCGGCAAAGCGGCATGGCCGTAGCAGAAGAAAATATTCTGCGGTTTTTACTGGAAAAACCACAGGCCTGCAGTCAGATTCAGCAGCACATTGCAGCTGCATTTTTTACCGATGAAAGGCGGAGGCATATTTATCAGCATATATTGGACACATATGCACACCAAGGGATGTACACGGTTACGGACATCCAGGCACAATTAACTCCTGAGGAGGCCGAAGAAGCAGCAAGAATTATGGTCTTGCAGGACGTTCCCATTGATGAACACGTAGTTCTGGACTATGTCAGAAAGTTTCATATGGAAGCCCTGCAAAAAGAATATATGAAACACAGCCAGCAGGCAGCTGCATATAGCCGCACGCAGGATCCGCGGCTGCTGGAAGAACTGGCAGCGTGCAAACGAATTAATGATGAAATGAAAAAATGGTCTTAAGGAGCAGAAAGGAGATTGTACACCATGGTGAAATCGACAGATAACTTGGATACGACAATAGAACAGAAACATACTGCCAAAAAGAGTACGGCCAAACGTACGGCAAAGCGCAAAAACGGCAAGAAAAAAGAAGCGCCCAAGCAGATGAGCGAACAGGAACGGCGGGAACTCGTTCTCCAGCACATTAAGCAGCTTCTCCAGACGGGACAGAAAAAAGGCAGTCTGACCTATACGGAAATTATGAACGTCATGGAAGAAGACGACCTGACGCCGGAACAGATCGACAAAATGTATGAGTTATTTGCCGATAAGGGCATCGATATTATTGGTGAAGATGACGGCGGTGATGACGGCGAGGACCTGGAAGAAGACGAAAGCGAAAGCGTCCCCGATCTGCACAATGTCGATCTGAGCGTTCCTGAAGGCATTAATATTGACGATCCTGTACGGATGTACCTGAAAGAAATTGGCCGCGTTCCCCTTCTGTCGGCGACGGAAGAAATTGCCCTGGCTCAGACGATCGAAAAGGGAAACGCCCCTGATGCAACAGAAGAAGAAGTCAAGGCCGGCACGCTGGCCAAGAAAAAGCTGACTGATGCCAACCTGCGCCTCGTCGTCAGCATTGCCAAGCGCTACGTCGGCCGGGGCATGCTGTTTTTGGACCTCATTCAGGAAGGCAATCTGGGTCTTTTAAAAGCCGTCGATAAATTCGATTACAGTAAAGGCTATAAGTTCAGTACCTATGCGACCTGGTGGATTCGGCAGGCCATTACCAGAGCCATTGCCGACCAGGCCCGTACGATCCGGATTCCCGTACACATGGTGGAAACCATCAATAAGCTCATCCGTATTTCCCGGCAGCTCCTGCAGGATAAAGGACGGGAACCGCTTCCGGAAGAAATTGCCGAAAAGATGGACATTCCTGTCGAACGGGTACGGGAAATCATGAAGATTGCCCAGGAACCGGTATCGCTGGAAACGCCAATTGGCGAAGAAGAAGACTCCCATCTGGGCGACTTTATCGAAGATTCCGACGCCGTTGCCCCTGATGACGCTGCTTCGTTTATCCTGCTGAAAGAACAGATTGAAGATGTCTTTTCCTGTCTTACTGACCGGGAACGGAAAGTGCTGTATCTGCGCTTTGGCCTGAAAGACGGCCGTCCGCGGACGCTGGAAGAAGTAGGCCAGCATTTTAATGTTACGCGAGAACGGATTCGTCAGATTGAAGGCAAAGCCCTGAGCAAGCTGAGAAACTGGGGGAAGCGGGAAAAAATTAAAGATTTCCTTTAATCCGTACACCTTGACGGCAGGGACAGATGTATCGTATAATATTTCGGTAAGGCTCTGTGCCTTACTGTCTGGGCCTATAGCTCAGCGGTAGAGCCCCCGGCTCATAACCGGTCGGTCCCTGGTTCGAATCCAGGTGGGCCCACCAGACCATATGTCAGAACGGCGCCAATGCTAAGCAAGTGTTTAGCATCGGCGCCGTTTTGTCTTGTCCTGTGCCGGCTGACAGTGATTCAGAATGAAAGTTATGACTGACAAGTAAAAGTACTTGACAGCACACGCCCTTTCCTGTATACTGGCAAAGTACGCTGACGACGGAGGCGGTGATTAGTATGCTGGAAGATGTCGTACGAAAAGGCCGGCTCCTGGATTTATACGGTCCCTTGCTGACCGACCGGCAGCGGCGATGTATGGAACTGTATTTCGATATGGACCTGTCCCTGACGGAAATTGGCGAGGAACTTTCCATTTCCCGGCAAGGTGCCTATGACATGCTGAACCGTGCGTCCAAAGCACTGGAAGGGTATGAGCAGCGACTGCAGCTGCTGGCCCGCAGCGAGGCAGTTCGGCAGCAGCTGGAAGAAGCCAGCCAGCTGCTGGCACAGGGAACGCCAGATGCAGTGAAGCAAGTACAATATATATTGAATCATATAGACGTGTAGGAGGAGGCTTTTTATGCCATTCGAAAATCTGTCCGAACGGTTTCAAGCGGCTTTTAAAAAGCTTCGCGGCAAAGGGAAACTGACCGAAGAAGACGTCAGTGAAGCCCTGAAAGAGATGCGTCGGGCCCTGCTCGAAGCAGACGTCAACTTTAAAGTAACCAAAGATTTTATTAACAAAGTCAAAGAAAAAGCTGTCGGTGAAGAAGTATTCGGCAGTCTGAATGCGTCACAGACGGTTATCAAAATCGTCCGCGATGAACTGACAGAACTCCTCGGCGGCACGCAGAGCCGCATCGTCATTGCGCCTAAGCCACCGACCATTATTATGCTCGTCGGTCTTCAGGGCGCCGGCAAGACGACGACGGCAGCCAAGTTGGCCAAAAAGCTCAAGAGCCAGGGGAAAAGCCCCTTGCTGGTAGCCGGTGACGTATACCGCCCGGCAGCTATTACGCAGCTCCAGGTTCTGGGCCAGGAAATCGACGTGCCTGTCTATACGGAAGAAGGCAGCAAGGACCCGGTACAGATTGCCAAAGATGCCATTCCCTATGCGGTCAGTCATCTGCGGGACATCGTCATCATCGATACGGCCGGGCGCCTTCATGTGAATGAAACGCTCATGGATGAACTCGTTCACATCAAAGAAGACGTTTATCCCCATGAAATTCTGCTCGTTGTCGATGCCATGACCGGTCAGGATGCCGTAACGGCAGCGACGGCCTTTAACGATGCCCTCGGTATTGACGGCCTGATCATGACCAAGCTCGACGGCGATGCCCGCGGCGGTGCGGCGCTGTCCATCAAAGCCGTTACGGGAAAGCCGATTAAATATATAGGCGTCAGCGAAAAGCTGGACGGTCTGGATGAATTCCATCCCAACCGGTATGCATCGCGTATCCTCGATCTGGGCGACGTGGAAACGATTATCGAAAAAGCCCAGGCAGCCTTTGATGAAGAAACCATGGCCGACATGAAGCAGTCCATGAAAAGCGGCTCCTTCACGTTTGACGATTTTCTCAAACAGCTGCATATGCTCAAGAAAATGGGCAATATGGGGAGTCTCATGAGTCTGATTCCCGGCATTGGCAAGTATAAAAAAGAACTGGATAAGGTCGACATGGACGGCAAGCAGTTTCGTCAGATCGAAGCGATTATTACGTCCATGACGCCGCAGGAACGATCCAGTTCCAACCCGAAAATGCTCATCAAGGACAGCCGCAAACGGCGCATTGCCAAAGGGAGCGGCACGCGCGTCCAGGATGTAAACCGCCTGATTAAGCAGTTTACGGAGATGCAGAAAATGATGAAGCAGGCCAAGAAAGCACAAAAGGGTAAAAAACGGGGATTTCTTCCTCGCCTGCCCTTTCCCTTTTAATTGATACCGCCGCAAGGCGGGATATTCTGTGGAGGAGGTGATTTGCATGATTAAAATTCGTTTAGCCCGTTTAGGTGCGAAAAAGAAACCGTTCTACCGCGTCGTTGTAGCTGATTCCCGCGATGCCCGCAACAACGGTCGTCCAGTCGCTACGATCGGCACGTACGATCCAGCTAAAGACGTAGCCGACCGTCTGGTCGTCGACGCTGAAGCTGCAGTAGCATGGCTCGGCAAAGGCGCACAGCCTACCGATACGATTCGCTCCCTTTTCAAAAAGGCCGGCATTATGGCTCAGTTTGAAGCATCCAAGAAGTAAGTGAGGCTGATACCTATGGAAGAGTTAGTCGCATGTATTGCAAAAGCGTTGGTAAAACGTCCGGAAGCAGTTACAGTCACCAAAATTCAGAAAAAAGGCCTCGAAGTATATCAGCTTCATGTCGCTCCCGAAGATATGGGAAAAGTCATTGGCAAACAAGGTAAAATTGCGAAAGCATTGCGCCTTGTTGTCAAGGCTGCGGCAGTGAAGGCAAACAAGAAAGTATCAGTGGATATCGTATAGGAGGAACCATGGATCAGATTACATTGCGCGTTCCTGTTACTGTCAAATCGAAAGTGACGCAGGCGCTGAAGGATAAAATCCGGAAAAACGCCGATCAGGCGCTGAGCGATATTGATCGGGAAATGCAGAACCTGGAATTCCAGGCCAAACGCATGATGACCGAACAGGCAAAAATCGATGCTCAGGGGCTGATTTCCCTGCGCGCAAAAGTAGAAGAACAGAAACAGCGTCTGCAGGCTGCCAAAGCCAAGGCGCAGCACGACAGAGACGAAGCTGAACAATTAACAATCGGTTCCGAAATCAGACAGGGCACGCTTGAACAGACTGTTGTCGTTCAGGTGGGCGATGATTTAGGTAAATTGATGGGAACGGAAATCCTGCTCGAAGACGACAAGATCGTTTCCATCCGCCAATAACATACGATGGCTGCATTGGAGCTTTTTACAATCGGTCAGATAGTCGCCCCGCACGGCGTGCGGGGTGATGTTCGTATTTACCCGGATACGGATTTTCCGAAGCGATTTCTGCATATGACATACGGGTATGTAGGCGGAAAAAAATATGAAATCTCCGGAGCGCGCCTTCATAAAAACGTCGTGCTTATGAAATTTGTCGGCGTAGACGACCGCAATGCGGCGGAACTCCTGCGGGGCAAGGAACTGCAGGTGCCGCGGGAAGATCTCGTCCCTCTGCAGAAAGGGCAGCACTACGTCTTCGATATTATCGGCATGACTGCCTATGATCTGGAAGACAACATGCTGGGAACGGTTACAGACGTTCTCAAGACAGGCAGCAACGACGTCTATGTCGTCGCCGATGAGAATGGCAAAGAAACGCTGTTTGCCGCCATTCCCGACGTCGTCAAATCCATTGATGAAGAGCAGAAAAAAATGGTCCTTGATCCGCCGGAGTGGATAGACGAATGAGAATAGATATTATCTCTCTGTTTCCGGAATTGATAGAAGCTTTTTATCATCACAGCATCATCAGCCGGGCCCGTGCGGCAGGCCTGCTGGAGCTGGATGTGACCAATCCGCGAAACTTTACATATGACCGTCACCATATGGTAGATGATACGATTTATGGCGGCGGCTGCGGCATGCTGATGAAAGCGGCGCCTTTGTATGCTGCCGTAGAAGCAGTGCGCCGCGACGTGCCGAAACGGCGGGTCATCCTCATGGGACCGGCTGGCCCGACCTTTACGCAGGCCAAGGCCCGCGAGCTGGCTCAATATGACCAGCTTATCCTGCTGTGCGGTCACTACGAAGGCGTCGATTACCGCGTCGAGTCTGAACTGGCCGATGAAACTATTTCTGTCGGCGATTATGTCCTTACTGGCGGCGAACTGCCGGCTATGACCATTACCGATGCCGTAGCCCGCATGATTCCCGGCGTATTGGGCTCAGCAGGCAGCGCTTCCGATGACTCGTTCTATCATTCTCTGCTGGAATATCCTCAGTATACGAAGCCTGCCGTCTTTCGCGGCCATGCTGTGCCGGAAGTCCTGCGCAGCGGCGATCACGCGAAAATCGATGCCTGGCGGCACCGTCAGGCGCTGGCCAGGACGCTGCAGTGCCGTCCCGATTTACTGGATACAGATACACTGTCTGATTCCGATCAGGCCATTCTGGCAGCGCTGAAGGGAGAGGAACCATGAAATCGTCTCTGTACGTAGGACTGGTGCACTATCCTATTTATGATAAAAACTTTGACGTCATAGCTACGGCAATTACGAACTACGATCTTCACGATATTTCCCGTTCGGCCAAGACCTATGGCGTCGTAAAATACTTTATTATTCATCATGTGCCGGGACAGCTGGACATGGTGCATAAGATCATCGATTTCTGGGAAAGCCCGATCGGCAGAAACTACAATGCCTATCGCACGCAGGCCTTTGACATCGTTGATATCCGCCCGTCCATCGAGGCGGCTATTGAAGAAGTCACCAAAAGGGAAGGAAAACGGCCCTATGTCGTCACGACAGACGCCCGAACCTATGCCAACACCATTTCCTACAGGGAACTGCGGCAGCGGAGGGAAACAGAAGATACGCCCATACTCCTGCTCTTCGGCACCGGGTATGGCATGACGAAAGAAACGATGGAACAATTCGATTTTATCCTGGAGCCAATTCACGGAGCCGGGGAGTATAACCATTTATCTGTCCGCTCGGCGGCGGCGATTATTCTGGATCGGCTGGCCGGCGAACCATGGTGGAACTAATAAGGGAGGCATTAGCATGTCTGGACATTCAAAATGGGCTAATATTAAACGTAAAAAAGGAAAAAATGACGCAATCCGCGGTAAAATCACGACGAAAATCGGCCGTGAAATTACCATTGCCGTCCGCATGGGCGGTCCCGACCCAGTCGGCAACATGCGTCTGAAACTGGCCCTGCAGAAAGCAAAAGAAAACAATATCCCCAAAGATAATATCAAGCGGGCTATTCAGAAGGGCGCCGGCGCAACAGAAGGCGCTAATTACGAAGAAATCGTATACGAAGGCTATGGCCCGGCTGGCGTAGCGGTTACGGTCAAAGTCCTGACGGACAACCGCAACCGCGCAGCTGCAGCCGTACGGCATGAATTTTCCAAATGCGGCGGTAACCTCGGCGCTACAGGCTGTGTAGGCTGGATGTTCCATAATACAGGTATTTTCGTCGTTGCCAAAGATCATGCCGATGAAGAAACGATTATGGAAGTAGCCCTCGATGCCGGTGCAGACGACGTCAAGACCGGCGATGAAGAATACGAAATCATTACGTCGCCGGAAGCTTTCGACGCTGTCGAAAAAGCCCTGGCTGACCACAATATCGAACCGGAACACGCATCTATTACGATGGTTCCGGAAAACACAGTAGCCCTCAGCGGCGAAGATGCAGAAAAAATGGAACGCTTTGTCGACGCCCTCGATGAAATCGACGACGTACAGGACGTATACCATAACGCAGAACTTCCGGACGAAGACGAATAGATCCAGTAAAACCGCACCGTTGTCACATTTTTGGAGATGTGGCAGGTGTGGTTTTTTGGTCTAATTTACCTGTTTCTGATACGGTGGCTACACAGTGGCTACACTGGAAGCGGAAAATTTTACCGGCAATGTATTGACAGCATCGACTAATTGCCGCGCATTTTTTCTTTGACGGGGAAAACTTACCTTTCTTGATATCGACACCTTGTCGTTTTTTCTCGTCTATCATCCATTCCCACGCCTGGGCAAATGTAATATCTTTGTTTTCGAATTGCTCGGGCGCATGCCGATACGAAGATAATGCATCATAGGCCTCTGTTGACTTTGCAAAGTATCCAATGCATTTACGGATCCGTGTACCGTCATCTTTCCAGACAACTGTTATTACCGCTTTAAATGGCTTTTTTAAGCGACGTTTTAACTTATATACGGATCCAGTTCCATTTGCACGTTTCATACTCATAAAAATAGCCTCCTTATTAATTATGTATGGTTAATAAAGGGGCTTATATGCTATAATAATAGACGTAATCAGCCCCTTATAGACAGGTGATTATATTTGCCGGCATGGTAC